>NZ_JBSXNN010000046.1:0-22200 GCF_056857635.1 Vreelandella sp. L-15
ACATAGGCTCATCCCATAGCGGGAGCCGGAGCCCCCTTTCTCCCGTAGGACGTATGCGGTATTAGCCTGGGTTTCCCCAGGTTATCCCCCACTATCGGGCAGATTCCTATGCATTACTCACCCGTCCGCCGCTCGTCAGCATCTAGCAAGCTAGATCTGTTACCGCTCGACTTGCATGTGTTAGGCCTGCCGCCAGCGTTCAATCTGAGCCATGATCAAACTCTTCAGTTTAAGATCAATGCGATCCTTACTCGCTGCCCGAAGGCAACAAAAGCGGATCAAACTTGGCTCAAGGTTCAAACGAACTTGAAAGATGTGAACATCTTTCTTGTGCGCTTGCCTTGATATTTGGTGATTTATCACCCTCATCGGCAAGCGCCCACATGAATTACCTGATCAAATTATTAAAGAGCTGTTTCGCTGTGCTGGCTCGATGACCTGAACCGTGTTGTCTCAGCGAGGAAGGCGTATTCTACGCATTCCGTAGTGTTTGTCAACCGCTGTTTTTTAGCGAGTGAAGCGAGCGATCTAAACGACAACAAGATGGCTCTAACTTCCTGACAAACCAGAGGTTTTTCAACCTCCTTCACCGCTGGTAACGCTTGGCGTCCCCGGCAGCGGATGCGTACTTTACGGATTCGCGACCGGGTTGGCAAGAGCTAATGTGAAAAAGTTTCAAAAAAGTTCAGCGCTTGGGTTTTGCTTTGCGCATAACGGCCAGAACAGGGCCTGAACAGACGTAAGCCGCAAATAGCAGCAGCAGCATGACCGAAGGCTCGACGGAGATCATCACGAACCCAAGCACTACCGCCAACAGCACAACGAAAGGTACGGGCTTTTTGAAGTCCAGATCCTTAAAACTGTAGTAGCGGATGTTACTGACCATCAAAATACCTGCCGCACCTACTACGACGAGCATCAACAGCTTGAAACCAAATGCATCGGCATCAAAACTATGGAACGTCCATACACTGGCAGCAACCAGCGCCGCTGCAGACGGGCTGGGCAAACCGATAAACCACTTTTTATCGACACTACCAATCTGTACGTTAAAGCGTGCTAAGCGCAGCGCGGCACAAGCCACATACAGAAACGCGACCACCCAACCGGTTTTACCGATGTCTTGCAAAATCCAGGTAAAGGCAACCAGTGCAGGCGCCATGCCAAACGAGATCATATCGGCAAGACTGTCATACTCCGCGCCAAACTCGCTTTGAGTATTGGTCATCCGGGCAACTCGGCCATCTAAGCCATCTAGCACCATAGCAATGAAAATGGCGACCGCTGCGGATGTGAACTCACCGTTAATCCCAGCCACAACCGCAAAGAAGCCAGAGAAGAGTGCAGAGGTAGTGAATAAGTTAGGCAAGAGGTAGATGCCTTTACGGCGGATCTTCTTGCCATCCTCCACGGCCTCTTCAACGACCTCGGTTTCCCGCAAGAACGCGGTAGCTAGGTCTTCATTGCCGACAGCATCATCACTACCTGATGTTTGCTGGGGTGATTCACCGCTGGCCGACATATCGGAAGGCTGCGTATTTTCGTGCTCTTGGTCGCGAGCATCCTGGGTCATAAGTGTCATCCATTTGAAGTGAAGTCACACGAAAAGTGATCTCTTCTCATTCTACACGGTGACGCCCAGGCAGCCAGCCAATTGCCGTAGACAACGAAAAACGCCCCGAGACAAAGCCTCGGGGCGTTAGCAACTCAGTGAATCGATTAGTTCTTGGACTTATCGACCAGCTGGTTGGCAGCAATCCACGGCATCATACCGCGCAGCTTGGCACCTACCTGCTCGATTTCGTGTTCCGCGTTCAGGCGACGACGTGCCGTCATGGACGGATAGTTAGTGTTGCCTTCCTGGATGAACATTTTAGCGTACTCACCGGTCTGGATACGCTTCAGTGCGTTACGCATCGCTGCACGAGACTGATCGTTGATCACTTCAGGACCAGTCACGTACTCGCCATACTCTGCGTTGTTAGAGATGGAGTAGTTCATGTTGGCGATGCCGCCTTCGTACATCAGGTCGACGATCAGCTTGAGCTCATGCAGACACTCGAAGTAAGCCATTTCCGGCGCATAGCCTGCTTCAGTCAGCGTCTCAAAGCCTGCTTTTACCAGCTCAACTGCGCCACCGCACAGTACCGCCTGCTCACCGAACAGATCGGTTTCGGTTTCGTCTTTGAAGGTTGTTTCGATAATACCGCTGCGGCCACCACCAACGCCGGCTGCGTAGGAGAGCGCCAGCTCTTTAGCACTGCCAGACGCATCTTGATGAATAGCGATCAGATCAGGGATACCGCCGCCTTTTACGAACTCAGAGCGAACGGTGTGACCCGGCGCTTTCGGTGCGATCATGATCACGTCGAGGTCTTTGCGCGGCTCAATCTGGTTGTAGTGAATGTTGAAGCCGTGGGCGAACGCCAGCGTCGCGCCCTCTTTCAGGTTCGGCTCAACTTCCTGCTCGTAGATGGCTTTTTGGTTTTCATCCGGCGCCAAGATCATGACCACGTCAGCGGTTTTGCACGCTTCCGGCACGCTCGCCACTTTTAAACCAGCCGCTTCTGCTTTCGCTGCAGAAGAGGAGCCTTTGCGCAGTGCGACAGTGACATCGACGCCAGACTCTTTCAGGTTGTTAGCATGCGCATGGCCCTGCGAACCATAGCCAACGATGGTAACTTTTTTGGCTTGGATCAGGGACAGGTCGCAATCTTTATCGTAATAAACGTGCATGGCGAGACTCCAGAAGTCGGTAATATCAAATTTTTATAGCGTATAGGTCAGCGTTGATGGCCACCCGTGCCGTCTTATGCAGCACTGGGATTCGGCGTTGAGGTCACTCTACGATAGAGCAGCCGTTGCGTAAAACGCTATGTTTGCAACATACTATTTCATATTATGAAATCACGCTTAGGGTGTCAGCCTTTATGGATTTTCGTCTACTCAAACACGTGGTCACCCTGGCCGACACACTGCATTTTGGCCGTGCCAGCGAGCTTTGCCACATTAGCCCCTCGACGCTGAGCCGCTCTATTCAACAGGTAGAGAGCGAGCTAGGCACTCGCCTATTCGAGCGCGATAACCGCCACGTGACGCTAACCCCTCAAGGCATCACGTTCCAACACTATGCCAAAGAGACGCTAGAGCAGTGGGAAACCCAAAAACGCACCTTGGCCGCCACCACAGCACAACTCAGCGGGGAGATCAGCATTTATTGCTCGGTCACGGCGAGCTACAGCTTTCTGTATGAATTACTCAGCGATGTACGTACACGCCACCCCGGCATTGAGCTAAAGCTGCATACTGGTGACCCCGCCGATGCGATGTCGCGAGTGCTGGAAGGCGCAGACGATATGGCGATTACTCCTCGCCCGCGTATTCCGCCTAGCGCGCTGGCCTTCAAGTCGCTGACCCGCTCGCCACTGCTGTTCATTGCACCCACCGAGCCCCACGCGTGGCTGCCGCCTCAACCAGAAAGCTCCACCGCAGAGCAGTGGCAGCACGTGCCGATGATTTTGTCGGAAGCAGGCCTCTCCAGGGAATACGCCAACACCTGGTTCAAAGCCATGGGTATTGCACCGCGCATTTACGCCCAGGTAGCCGGGCACGAAGCGATTGTGAGCATGGTCGGGCTTGGCTTCGGTGTGGGCGTTGTCCCCAAGATCGTGCTGGATAATAGCCCGCTGGCGGAACGGGTACAGGTACTTAACGTCAAACCGGAGCTGCCCCACTATGATGTCGGCCTCTGCGTGCTGAACCGGCGGTTAAAAAACCCGATGATTGATGCGTTTTGGGCGGCGGTTAATCCACGTTAACGCACTATTTATCACTAAAGCACAGTACAAAAAAAGCCGCCCAGCGAATAATGGGCGGCTTTTAGCAATACAAGCACTACTGTAAAGCGAACCTTTACAAGGACAGTACTTTATCGCCCCGGGCAATACCGGATACCCCGGTGCGCGCTACTTCGAGAATACCCACCGGCGCCATGGCCTGTAGAAAGGCATCCAGCTTTGCAGCGTCGCCGGTAATCTGCACCGTGTAGAGGCTAGGCGTCACGTCGACGATCTGCGCACGGAAGATATCCACCGTACGCTTAACTTCATCGCGGGCAGCGCCAAGCGCTTTCACCTTCACCAGCATCAATTCACGCTCGATGTGGTTACCTTCGGTGAGATCCACCAGCTTGACCACATCAATCAGCTTATTGAGGTGCTTGGTGATCTGTTCAATCACCCGGTCGTCGCCAATAGTAGTGACCGTTAAGCGGGACAGCGACGGATCTTCCGTTGGTGCCACGTTCAGCGTTTCGATATTGAAGTTACGCTGGGAGAACAGCCCGACCACACGTGACAGCGCACCCGGTTCGTTTTCCATCAGAATCGAGATGATATGACGCATCAGGTACGCTCCGTTTTAGACAGCAGCATGTCACGCATAGCACCCAGCGGTACCTGCATCGGATAGACGTGTTCATGGGGGTCGACCTTCACGTCCAGGAAGACCAGCTCATGCTTGTTGGCAAACGCACGCTCAAGCGCCGGCTCCAACTCGTCTAGCGTCTTCACGGTGATCGCGGTGAACCCGTATGCTTCAATCAGCATATGGAAGTCGGGCAGCGACTCCATATAAGAGTGCGCATGGCGAGACTTGTAGTTCAAATCCTGCCACTGGCGCACCATGCCGAGCGAAGCGTTGTTCAGGTTGACGATCTTGACGCCCACGCCGTACTGCTTACAGGTAGAGAGCTCCTGCATCATCATCTGGAAGCTACCCTCGCCGGTGACACACACAACATCGTCTTCCGGGAAGTTCTGCTTAATACCCATGGCGGCCGGGAAACCAAAGCCCATAGTGCCTAGCCCGCCGGAGGTGATCAGGCGATTCGGCTTATCGAACTTGTAGTACTGCGCCGCAAACATCTGGTGCTGACCCACGTCCGTGGTGACGTACGCTTCGCCACGGGTCACGCGGCACAGCGCTTCGATCACTTCTTGCGGTTTCAGCACTTCGCCGGGCTTGGAAGGCTCGTAGAGCTTTCCTTCGCGATCGGCACGCCAACCGTCGATCTTCTGCCACCAATCGGCCAGTGCTTCTGGATGCGCAATGGAGTGCCCCTGCACCAAGCTAATCATCTCGTTGATGACGCTGGACGCCGGGCCAACAATCGGCACGTCTGCACGCACGGTTTTGGATACTGAGCTTGGGTCGACATCCACGTGAATAATCTTCGCCGTTGGGCAGAACTTCGACGTGTTGTTAGTCACTCGGTCATCGAAACGTGCGCCAATAGCAATGATCAGGTCAGCGTGGTGCATGGCCATATTGGACTCATACGAGCCGTGCATACCCAGCCAGCCCAAACACTGGCGGTCGCTTTGCGGGTACGCGCCAATGCCCATCAGCGTGGTGGTAATCGGGAAGCCAAGCTGCTTCACCAAGTCGGTCAAGCCTTCGCTTGCCTTGCCTGTTACCACACCGCCACCGGTATAGAACACTGGGCGCTTGGCCTTCAGCATCATTTCGACGGCTTTTTTGATCTGCCCGGTATGCCCACGGGTCACCGGATTGTAGGAGCGCAGTTTGACCTTCTTCGGGTACACGTACTCGTAGCGCTCGGTGGGCGCGGTCATGTCCTTGGGGATATCGACTACCACCGGGCCAGGACGACCAGTCGATGCCAGATAGAAGGCCTTTTTCAGCACTTCTGGGATTTCGGACGGGTGACGAATCGAGAAGCTGTGCTTCACGATAGGACGCGTCACGCCGACGATATCGGTTTCCTGGAAGGCGTCGTCACCAATCAAGTGGCTCATGACCTGGCCGCACAGAACAACCATGGGAATGGAGTCCATGTAGGCGGTCGCAATGCCAGTCACCGCGTTGGTAGCGCCGGGGCCAGAGGTCACCAGCACCACGCCGGGCTTGCCGGAGGCGCGGGCATAGCCGTCGGCAGCGTGAGTGGCTGCCTGTTCGTGCCGCACGAGGATGTGCTTCACTTTGTCTTGGCGGAACAGCGCATCGTAAATATGCAGCGCCGCACCACCGGGATAACCATAAATGTACTCGACGCCCTCATCTTGCAAGAAGCGGGCGATCATATCTGCGCCGGAAAGCAGTTCCACTGTATTTCTCCCCTGGAGGTCTCGAGTGCGATCCGCAGGACATCCTGCGGGGTCGAGTGCGGCGGTATGCCGCTGCCGGCCCATGCCGGCACCTGATGCCAAACCCTGGCAATATGGCCCGGTTAGGGCCTGCACTCTCATCGGGAATGCTCATTTATGGCAACCATAAAGAGCGGTTCCCTTACACGGCGGTTTGCCGTGTCGGGGCGTTGGCCAGGTCAGGCGGTTAGCCTAAGCCCGGAAGTCCTTCGGCGGGTAGAGGCGTGAGCCTACCCTTCGCGCGGGGATCAGGGGTTGCCCGTTGGTTCCGCGCCCGCAAATCAGGAACCCACAAGATTCCATTAGCGCCCTTAGCCTGTCAACCTCCGATCCCTTCAAACGCAACAAAGGTCGCAGTAAGCGCAAAAAAATGCCCCGCCAGCGGTGCTGACGGGGCATTTGCCCTATTTCATTGCGCAATTAACTAAACACTAGTTCGCCTTCATTGGCGCTAATGTGAATGGTATCGCCTGGGGCATACTTGCCTGCCAGCAGATTTTGAGCCAGCGGGTTTTCAATGCGGCTTTGAATGGCCCGCTTGAGTGGCCGCGCCCCAAACACAGGGTCAAAACCCACCACCGCTAGCTGCGCCATGGCATCGTCACTAATCTCCAGGCTCAGGTCGTGTTCCGCAAGCCGTGCCTTCAAGCGCTCTAACTGAATACCGGCAATGGCCTGAATCTGCTCTTGGCCTAGCGCATGAAACACCACCACTTCATCGATGCGGTTGATCAATTCAGGGCGGAAGTGGTTACCCACGACCTCCATCACCGCGTTTTTCATCAGCTCGTAGTCGTTATCATCCCCGCCCATGCGTTGAATAATGTCTGAGCCCATGTTGGAGGTCATCACAATCACGGTGTTACGGAAGTCGACGGTACGACCCTGACCATCGGTTAAGCGGCCATCTTCCAGCACTTGCAGCAGAATGTTAAACACATCCGGGTGCGCTTTTTCCACCTCATCCAGCAGCAGCACCGAGTAGGGCTTGCGGCGCACTGCTTCGGTTAAGTAGCCACCCTCTTCATAGCCGACGTAGCCGGGAGGCGCGCCGATCAGGCGAGCCACGGAGTGCTTCTCCATAAACTCCGACATATCGATGCGCACCATGGCTTCTTCCGTATCGAACAGGAAGTTTGCCAGTGACTTACATAGTTCGGTTTTACCCACCCCGGTCGGGCCGAGGAACAGGAACGAGCCGTTAGGACGGTTGGGATCGGCAAGGCCAGCCCGCGAGCGCCGCACCGCGTTGGCGACGGCCTCGACCGCCTCGTTCTGGCCGATGACGCGCTCGTGGAGAGCCTCTTCCATACGCAGCAGTTTATCCCGCTCGCCTTCCAGCATTTTAGAGACAGGAATGCCCGTCCAGCGCGAGACCACCTCTGCGATTTCCTCTTCCGTGACATTGGAGCGCAACAGCTGATGGCTGGCAGTATCGGCTTCGCCTTCTCCTGCTTCGCTGATCTTTTTCTCCAGCTCGGGAATCTTGCCGTACTGGATTTCCGACATGCGGCCCAAATCACCCTGACGACGCGCCTGCTCAAGGTCGATACGCGCTTGCTCGAGCTCCGCTTTGAACTGCGCGGCGCCTTGAATGCTGGCTTTTTCCGCCTTCCAGATCTCATCCAGGTCAGCGTATTCACGCTCTAAATCGTGAATCTGCTGATTGAGCGCTTCCAAGCGTTTTTTGGTCGCTTCGTCGGTCTCTTTCTTAAGCGCTTCACGCTCCATCTTGAGCTGGATCAAACGACGATCAAGGCGATCCATCTCTTCAGGCTTGGAGTCCAGCTCCATACGAATCCGCGAGGCGGCTTCATCGATCAGGTCGATGGCCTTATCCGGCAACTGGCGGTCGGTGATATAGCGCGTCGAGAGCTTGGCCGCTGCGATGATCGCAGAGTCGGTAATATCGACGCCGTGGTGCACCTCATAGCGCTCTTTCAGGCCACGCAGAATGGCCACGGTATCCGCTTCCGAGGGCTCGTCCACCAGCACTTTCTGGAAGCGCCGCTCCAGGGCCGCGTCTTTTTCGATGTACTGACGGTACTCATCCAGCGTGGTGGCCCCGACACAGTGCAGCTCGCCTCGGGCCAACGCCGGCTTGAGCATGTTGCCAGCGTCCATGGCGCCTTCCGCCTTGCCTGCACCCACCATGGTATGCAGCTCGTCGATGAACAGGATCACCCGGCCTTCTTCCTGGGAGAGCTCCTTAAGCACGGCTTTCAGGCGCTCTTCGAACTCACCGCGAAACTTGGCTCCGGCGAGCAGCGCGCCCATATCCAACGACAGCACGCGCTTCTCTTTCAAACCTTCGGGTACTTCACCGTTGACGATGCGCTGGGCCAAGCCCTCGACGATGGCGGTTTTACCTACACCAGGTTCGCCAATCAGCACCGGGTTGTTCTTGGTGCGACGCTGCAACACCTGAATCGTACGGCGGATTTCGTCATCGCGACCGATGACAGGGTCGAGCTTGCCGTCCAGCGCGCGCTGGGTGAGGTCCAACGTGTACTTGTTCAGCGCTTCACGCTGATCTTCGGCGTTGGGGTCATCAACGCGGGAGCCGCCACGCAGGCTGTCGATGGCCGCCTCGAGACTTTTGCGCGTCAGCCCGGCCTCTTTGAGCAGTTTGGTGATGGCACCGTTCATCTCCAGCGCCGCCAGCAGCACCAGCTCGGAGGCGATGAATTGATCGCCGCGCTTTTGCGCTTCGCGGTCGGTGAGATTGATCAGTTTGACGAAGTCACGCGATGGCTGCACTTCGCCATCGAATTGGCTGACTTTGGGTAGGTCATCCACTAGGCGCTGCAGACCGTCGCGCAGGCGTGAACTGCTGCCGTCGGCTTTCTCGATCAGCGCTTTGATGCCGGTTTCTTTGGTATCAATCAGCGCCAGCAGCAGATGCGCGGGATCTAACTGGTTGTGGCCTTGGCCCACAGCGAGGGATTGCGCCTCAGCAATGGCGGCCTGTAATTTGGCGGTGAATTTATCGAATCGCATGGTATGCCTCCTGGGGATGCCGTGCGTTTGGCCCCACGGCGCTTCCCGATAACCTGTCGTTGAACGTGCTAAAGTCGATTAGCTTGACAAGTTAAATGGCGTCATATCCTCCTATTTCAAGTGACCCTTATTTGATCCAGATCACGCTTGCCATGCGACCGGTATTGCCGTTGTCACGGCGGTAGGAGTAAAAGCGCGACTCACAGGCGGTACAGAAGTGCCCGCCGCTAATGTGGTGAATGCCTAATGCCTCTAGGCGAAAGCGCGCTAGCCGATACAAATCAGCCATATAGTGGCCAAGCCGATAAGGGCTGTGATCAAAAGCATCGGCGGTATCAGGATGTACCGCGACAAAAGCGCCGTACACTTCCGGGCCCACTTCAAACTGCGCGTTAGAAATCGCCGGGCCTAGCCATACCAGAATGTCGTCCGGGTCGCAGTTCATCGCGGCCACCGTAGCTTCCAGCACGCCACCGGCTAGGCCACGCCAACCCGCATGAGCAACCGCCACCTGGGTGCCTTGTCGGTTGCAGAGCAGCACCGGCAAACAGTCTGCGGTGAGAACGACACAAGCGTACTCGCTGCTGCTGGCAAGAGCGGCATCCGCTTCCGGCGTGTCACTCTGATACTCCTGCTGCACCCGCGCACCGTGGGTTTGGTTTAGCCACAGCAGCGGGCGTTCATCGCCGATCTCTTTGTGTAGCAACCGTCGGCACAGTGCAACATGATCGGCATTGTCCCCAACGTGAGCGGCCGGATTGAACGCCGCAAAATTATTCTGACTCGGCCCCGTTTCACGCGTGGTCACAAAAGCTCGCACGTTGGCGGGCGCGGGCCAATCCGGTAGCAGTAGCGTCGGGCGCAGGTCAATGGCATCGCTCATCGCATGGTCTCGCTATCTTCGCGCAGGTAGTCCAATAACATTAGTAGATCATCGGGCAGATCGGCTTGAAAAGTGAGGGTTTCGCCACTGACGGGGTGCACAAAGCTCAGTTTGCGAGCATGCAGCGCTTGGCGAGGAAACTCGCGCAAAATCTCTTTTAACGGCCCGGCAGCCCCCGGCGGAAGTTTGGCACGGCCACTGTAGAGCGGGTCGCCAATCAGCGGATAGCGGGCGTGGGCCATATGCACGCGGATTTGGTGGGTGCGACCGGTTTCTAGCTGGCAGCGTACGTGGGTGTGAGCACGAAAGCGCTCTACCACGCGAAAATGAGTCACGGCGGGTTTGCCGGACGCCGTGACCGCTTGGCGTTTACGGTCTTTCGGGTGCCGACCAATCGGCGCATCAATGGTGCTGCCCGCCACGGGTTTGCCAATCACCACCGCATCGTATTGACGCGAAACGGTACGCGCCTGAAGTTGCTCCACCAGGACTGTTTGGGCTGGCAGGGTTTTGGCGACCATCATCAGCCCGGTAGTATCTTTATCCAAACGGTGGACGATCCCCGCGCGCGGCACCTCCGCCAGTGCCGGATGATGATGCAGAAGAGCGTTTAACAGAGTGCCATCTGGGTTACCCGCGGCCGGATGAACGACCATACCTGCCGCCTTATTAATAACAATCACGGCCTCGTCTTCATAGACGATATCCAACGCAATGTCCTGGGGCTCAAAACGCGTATCCTCTTCAATGGTCGCGTTGAGCGCCAGCACTTCATGGCCGTGCAGCTTGGCTTTGGGTTTTACTTTGACCCCATCGACGGTGAGCTCACCGGCGTTGATCCACGCTTTCAAGCGCTCGCGGGAGTAATCGCTGAACAACTCCGCCGCCGCTTGGTCCAAGCGTGCACCAGCTAATGATGCGGGCACCCGCTGCGTGGCTTCAACAATACGAGACATGAATAACCTCTCTAAGACGCTAACCGCCCAACTACCTACGTCACATAATACGCTTAACGTATCGCTAAGCCTGCGTTTTGCGTCTAGGTGTTTTATAGTGGGCTAACTGCGACCTATTCTACCATTTCTACTTATGGCCATCGTCGCTTTTCGGTGATTGAGGCTTGTTTGCAACGAGGATGATGATGCGCGTTTTTTCCGCTGCCCACCGCTTTGGCGCCCTAGCCTTGAGCCTTGCCCTTCTCGCAGGCTGCGCCAGCAACGACACGACCCCGGAAGAGGAAGACGAGTTTGCGGGGGTCCAAGAGCGCGAGCTATATGAGCTGGCACGCACCGCGCTCGATAGCAACCGCTTCCCGATTGCTATCGAGCGCCTTGAAGCGCTGGATACCCGTTATCCGTTTGGCCCTCACGCCGAACAGGCTCAGCTCGAACTGATTTACGCCTACTACGAAAACAGCAACTGGGAAGAGGCGCGGGCGGCTGCCAGCCGCTTCATTCGTTTACATCCCGATCATCCTCAGGTCGACTATGCCTATTACCTCCGCGGGCTAGCCGCTTGGCAGGCGGGCCGCTTTAGTCTGGAGCGCTTGCGCCTGATTGATATTTCCAAGCGTGACCTGGGCGCCTCGCGGGATGCCTACAACGATTTCCGCGAGCTGATTCAGCGCTTCCCACAGAGCCAATATGCGCCGGATGCCCAGCAACGCATTGTTTATCTGCGTGAGCTATTAGCCCGCCATGAACTGCATGTGGCTGACTACTACCTGCGCCGCGGTGCTTTCTTGGCCGCCGTTGAGCGGGGCCGCTGGGTCATCGAAAATTACCCAGAGTCCAGCGCCACCCGTGATGCGCTAGCCACGATGGTGGAGGGCTATCAAGGCTTAGGCATGGACGACCGCGCCCGCGAGGTGCTCACTGTATTGCGCGAAAACGCGCCGGATCACGAGCAGCTTCAAAACGGCCGCTTTACGCCCAAACATGGCAACAGCGATTAAGCGTTGAATCAGGCCACTAGCGGCCGCCACGTTTAAGCTGTACACCCCATGCATCAATAAAACCACGCTTCGGCGTGGTTTTATTGCGTTCATGCCTAATAAAACTTATTTAACAAAAACTTATCAAAGCCTAAGCGGTGCCTCGCCCCACAAGCTGAAGCTTGAGCTAACCGAAAGCACCGTGATTGGAAAAGTTTGGCCCTTCCTCCGGTACTGTCTTAAGCCAGTGAGCGCTTACATTAATCCCCAGGCTGCCAGCCATTCACAATGGGGTAGCGACGGTCACGCCCGAAACCACGCGGCGTGACCCGCACTCCAACAGGGGCCTGGCGACGCTTGTATTCGCAGCGATCCACCAGCTTGACGACTTTATAGACATCCTCTTCCTCAAAGCCTGCCGCAATAATCGACTCGGCGCTCATATCCCCTTCGATGTAGCGGACCAAAATGGCGTCCAGCACATCGTAGTCGGGTAGCGAGTCGCTATCCTGCTGATCAGGGGCGAGCTCAGCGCTAGGCGGGCGCTCAATGACCCGCTCGGGAATCGCCGGAGACTGAGTATTGCGCCAGCGGGCTAAGCGATAAACCCAAGTTTTATACACATCCTTAATAGCGTTGTAGCCGCCCACCATATCGCCATACAGGGTAGCGTAACCCACTGCCATTTCGCTCTTGTTACCGGTAGTCAGCACCATCAGGCCTTTCTTATTGGAAATGGCCATTAACAGCACACCACGACAGCGCGACTGCAGGTTCTCTTCGGTAGTGTCCCGCTCAGTGCCAGCAAAGCTTTCCGCCAAGGTGCCCATAAAGGCTTCCACCATCGGCTCGATGGGCATCACGTCATAGTGCACCCCCAGCAGGTTCGCCTGCTCGGCGGCGTCCTGTTTGGAGATATCCGCCGTGTAGTGGTAAGGCATCATCACCGCCTGCACCCGCTGCGGCCCCAACGCATCCACCGCAATGGCCAGCGAGAGAGCAGAATCTATCCCACCAGAAAGCCCCAACACGACGCCCTTGAACCCGCTTTTATTGACGTAGTCGCGCAGGCCGGTCACCAACGCGCAGTAGAGGCTCTCTTCCGGCTCGACGTCGGGTTCAATCTCTCCCGCTTGGGGCTCCCAGGTATCCGCGCTGGTTTGCAGCAACTGGATGGGCATCAAGCCCGCCTGCCAATAGGGTGCCAGCACCTTTAACTGCCCACTGGCATCCACACAGCTAGAACCACCATCAAACACCAGCTCATCCTGGCCGCCGATGGTGTTGACGTAAACAATCGGCCGCTGCACTTCTTGGGCACGCTGCTCTAAAAGGCGCAGCCGCTCGGCGGGCTTATCCTGGTGGTAGGGCGAGGCGTTAAGGCTGATCAGCACTTCGGCGCCCGCTTCATGGGCCGCTTTTACCGGCGCGCCCTCCCATAAATCTTCACAAATCAGCAGGCCAAGCTTGGCGCCTTTATGTTCGTACACCAGCGGCTCAGTGCCGGGGGTAAAGTAGCGCTGCTCGTCAAACACTTGGTAGTTGGGCAGCGCCTGCTTGGCGTATTCTGCCTCCCACTGGCCGTTGTACAGCACACCCGCCAGGTTGTAGCACTTGCCTTCACGCACGCCGGGGTAGCCAATAATCACCAGCACATCGCGGGAGATTTTTTCGGCCATTTTAGCCCGCGCTTCACGCAGGCGGGTTTCCATGGAGGGGCGCAGCAGCAAATCTTCCGGCGGGTAGCCGGATAAAAAAAGCTCAGGGAAGACAACAATATCCGCCCCATGCTCAATCCTCGCTTCTCGCACAGCCTCAATGGCACGCGCGGCATTGCCGGGAATATCTCCCACCAGGGGGTCGAGTTGGGCCATTACCAGCGTTAAGTCTTGCATGGGCGTTAAAATCTCTTGAGAATCTTCGGAATACGGTGGCATCTATATAGTAGATGCATTGTCCCGCAAGGCATGCCAAGTGGCAAAGGCCACACAGCACTAAGAGGGCTGAAAGCAACGAAAGTCTTGCCGCCAGTCACGCCTTGTAACCGCCTTTCCCACTTGGGGAGCCATTGAGGATGAATCTATTGATCATTCGGTTGATTATTTTTGCCGTGCTGCTGTATGCAGGCCTAAAGCTGTACGGTATTTACCGCCAACATAAACTGAGCCACCAGCAGCAAACGCCTCCCCGCCATGAGGGCGGCAAAATGGTGCGCTGCCGCTGGTGTGATGTCCACGTACCGGAAAACGAGGCGCTGCGCGATGCGGAACAGTGGTTCTGCTGTAGCGCGCACCGTGACCGTTTTTTGCAGGAGCAGGAAGACAACAGCAATCGCTAAGCCTCCCCGCCTTTACGCCAAACGCGCAGCCGTTGGCTGATAAGGCGTAGGATCCATCAGCGGCTTACGCCCAAGCAGCTGATCCGCTAGTAAGTGTGTCGATGCAGGCGCTAGCACTAAGCCGTTACGGTAGTGGCCTGCATTGACAAACACATTCGGAAAATCGGGCAGTGCGCCAATAAAAGGAATGCCTTCCGGCGAGCCAGGGCGCAGGCCCGCCCAGTGGTGCGCTACGGGGCAATCTGCCAGCGCGGGGATAATATTCTCCGCGCTCCGCTTGAGCGAGGCCAACGCCTCTTCATCAGTGGCTTTATCGAAGCCCGCCTCTTCCAGGGTCGAACCTACCAGCAGCAGCCCGTCGCTACGGGGAATCACATAGCGACCATCCTTTAGCACGACACGTTGCACTAACCCTGGGGGCGCTTGATAAGCAATCATCTGCCCTTTGACGGGGCGCACCGGCAGGCGCACGTTCAAACCCTCTAGCAACTGGGCCGCCCAAGCACCGCCGCATACCACCAACTGCTCGGCCAGCTGCTCGCCTTGGTTGGTATCAACACCCACCACGCGGCCTTGGCGCTGAATAAACCCCTGCACGCTGCACTGCTCTATGAGTGTGACGTTGGGCATAGCGGCTAAGCGCGCCCGTAGCGCTTGGCCCAAGCGCGGGTTGCGCACGCTGCCCAGAGTGGGCATCCAGAGCGCACTGCCTCCCGGTGCGGCTGCCTCTGGCTCTTTTTGATGCACAAAAGCGGCATCTACCCGCTCCAACGGTTTGCCTAACTGGCGTGCCCAGTGCAGTGCCGCATCATCGTCATCCACGTTTAAGTAGAGCAAGCCCTTTTGGCGATACTCCGGGTCGATGCCGGTCTCTTCCAGCAGGCGCAGTGCCAGCGTCGGATAGACACCCTCCGACCAGCGGGAAAGTTGCGATACTGGCTCGCCATACCGCCATGGGTAGAGCGGCGACACAATACCGCCACCTGCCCAGGAAGCCTCTCTCCCGCATGCCCCACGCTCCACCAGCGTGATATTCTGACCTGCATCTGCCAGTTGCAGCGCGGTCATCATGCCAATAACACCACCGCCTATAATTAAGAAATCGCTCACAAACATTGCCCACTATTGCTAATAGAGTCGCTAAAAGAGCCGCTAACAGAGTACCAGCGCATTGGCGGCATAAAGAGAATGAGCATAGTGATGCGTTTCAACAGGTCAAGCTACTGAGAGAGACTATGGCACAGCCTCACCACATCGCTAGGCGACACAACACGGGCTTTACACTGCTTGAGTTGCTGGTGGCACTCGCCTTAATGGGCATGCTGGCGGCCTGGGGGCTTCCCAGCTTTCAAGCATTGGGAGAGCGTTCGGCGGTCGCCAGCGAAGTAAATCGCTTACAAACAGCGCTAACGCTGGCGCGCAATACGGCGATTACACAGCGCAGTGACGTGACGGTTTGCCCTGCCAATGAAGGCAGAACGGCCTGTACCGGTGACTGGAATGGCCCCATCATGGTCGTAAAGGGAGATAAAAGGCTAGAAGATCAAGTCAATGAAGTTATTAGAGTGTTCGCGTCCACAGCAGGTACTATCGTAACTAAAAGCGGTGCACCAACAGTGAGATATACCTCTTTAGGCAGCATTAAAGGTTCTCAAGGTACGTATACTGTTTGCCCCACCAATGACCAAGCTCAAGCATCCTGTCAGAGCCTTGTGCTTAGCCCAGCAGGCAGAGCACGGATAGATTGAGATCCCATTAGCTGTTCTAACTAATGGGCTCCCTCTAAAGCAAACAGGCGCCTAATTACGAAATACCGTCTAAATAGCGTTCAGCATCCAGCGCCGCCATGCAGCCGCTGCCTGCTGAGGTAATCGCCTGGCGATAGATATGATCCATCACATCGCCACAGGCAAATACACCCGGCACGCTGGTCGCCGTTGCGTTGCCTTCACTGCCCGATTTCACTTTGATATAGCCGCCGTTCATTTCCAGCTGGCCTTCAAAGATGCCGGTGTTGGGGCTATGGCCGATGGCAATAAACAGCCCCGGCGCATGGATCTCTTTGGTGGAGCCATCTTTGGTAGATTTCACCCGCACGCCGGTCACGCCGGTGTTGTCGCCCAGCACTTCCTCTACTTCGTAGAACCATTCCAAAGCAATCTTGCCCGCCTCGGCTTTCTCGAAGAGTTTGTCTTGCAGAATTTTTTCGGCGCGTAGGGTATCGCGGCGGTGTACCAGCGTCACCTTAGAAGCGATATTGGAAAGGTACAGCGCTTCTTCCACGGCGGTGTTGCCCCCGCCTACAACAATCACTTCCTGGTTGCGATAGAAAAAGCCATCGCAAGTGGCGCAGGCAGAAACACCCTGACCCATAAACTGCTGCTCAGTGGGCAGCCCCAAGTAGCGTGCGCTGGCACCGGTCGCAATGATCAGCGCATCGCAGGTATAAGTACCGCTATCGCCTTTTAAAGTGTACGGCTTTTCACCTAAGCTGACTTCATTGATATGATCAAACAGCACTTCGGTATTAAACCGCTCGGCATGCTGCTTCATACGCTCCATCAGCTCGGGGCCTTGGACGCCTTCGGCATCGCCGGGCCAGTTGTCTACATCGGTTGTAGTGGTCAATTGGCCACCTGCCTGCATACCGGTAATCAGCAGCGGCTTTAAGTTAGCCCGTGCTGCATACACCGCTGCGGTATACCCTGCAGGGCCGGAACCAAGAATAATCAAACGTTCATGACGCGTTTCCATGACACCACCTTTGTCACAATATTGAGCAAATAACGTTGCAAGAGAGTCTGCCTGAAATGGCGCCAAGTACAAGCTATTACAAGGGTTAGTCTACGCTATTAGGCAAAGATGCCTTGAAACTCTATGGTGAAACACCCATGTGCTATTAATAAGCCATACTATTGATTCGCCATACCAAGAAAAGAGTGACCGTCGCGTAACGCCAAGCAATCAGAGGAGAAAGCCATGAGCAAAATACCCGATACGCAGCATACGTTAGAGGTAGGCAACCAGACGTACCACTATTACAGCCTGCCCAAAGCCGCTGAAGCCCTTGGCAATATCGACCGGCTACCCAAGACGCTCAAAATCCTGCTCGAAAACCAGCTACGCTTCGCTGACGATGAAAGCGTCGACCAGGAAGACATGCAGGCCCTGGTAGATTGGCAGAAAGAGGGTAAATCCAGCCGTGAAATAGGCTACCGGCCAGCGCGGGTATTGATGCAAGACTTTACCGGTGTGCCTGGCGTGGTCGACCTCGCCTCCATGCGCGCGGCGGTGGAAAAACTGGGCGAGGATCCCGCCCGTATCAACCCGCTCTCTCCAGTGGACTTGGTGATCGACCACTCGGTGATGGTCGATAAGTTCGGTCATCCGACGGCGTTCCAAGAAAACGTCGATATCGAAATGCAGCGCAACGGCGAACGCTACGAATTCCTGCGCTGGGGCCAGAAAGCCTTTGATAACTTCAGCGTTGTACCGCCCGGAACCGGTATTTGCCACCAGGTGAACCTAGAGTACCTGGGCCGCACGGTATGGACCAAAGAGGAAGATGGCAAAACCTTTGCCTATCCCGACACGCTGGTAGGCACCGACTCCCACACCACCATGATTAACGGCCTCGGCGTACTGGGCTGGGGCGTGGGCGGTATCGAAGCCGAGGCCGCCATGCTGGGTCAGCCGGTTTCCATGCTGATTCCCGAGGTGATTGGCTTCAAGCTGACTGGCAAGCTGCAGGAAGGCATTACCGCCACCGACCTCGTGCTGACCGTCACCGAAATGCTGCGCAAAAAAGGCGTGGTAGGTAAGTTCGTCGAGTTTTACGGCGATGGCCTGAAAGACCTGCCGCTGGCGGACCGCGCCACCATTGCCAACATGGCCCCGGAATACGGCGCCACCTGCGGCTTCTTCCCGGTGGATGACGAAACGCTCAACTACCTACGCTTAACCGGTCGTGAAGATAGCCAGATCGCGTTGGTTGAGGCTTACAGCAAAGCCCAAGG
Source organism: Vreelandella sp. L-15 (assembly GCF_056857635.1). NCBI lineage: Bacteria > Pseudomonadati > Pseudomonadota > Gammaproteobacteria > Oceanospirillales > Halomonadaceae > Vreelandella > Vreelandella sp. L-15. The sequence continues at coordinate 18,338 of NZ_JBSXNN010000046.1, forward strand.
CCTGTGGCGTGAGCCGGGTGACGAGCCGGTGTTCACTGACACACTCAGCTTGGATATGAACGAGGTAGAAGCAAGCCTTGCAGGCCCCAAACGCCCGCAGGACCGCGTTGCCCTGAAAGATATGGCCAGCGCCTTTAACAAAGTCATGGAAGAGGACGGCAAAGCACTCCCCACCACCGAGAAGGGCAAACTTGCTTCGGAAGGTGGCCAAACAGCGGTGGGTATTGAGCGTAGCTACGAGCACGACTTCAAACACAGTGATAGCCAGTCCGTCACCATGGGCGAGCAGGACTTCAGCCTTGACCCCGGCGCGGTAGTCATCGCCGCCATTACTTCGTGCACCAACACCTCCAACCCCAGCGTAATGATGGCGGCAGGCCTGCTGGCCCGCAACGCCCGCGAAAAAGGCTTGACCACCAAGCCTTGGGTAAAAACATCGTTGGCCCCCGGCTCTAAAGTCGTCACCGACTATCTCGCCGCCGCCAATCTTAACGATGACCTAGACGCCCTAGGCTTCAACCTCGTGGGCTACGGCTGCACCACCTGTATCGGTAACTCAGGCCCGCTGCCGGAAGAGATCGAAAAAGCCATCAACAACGGCGATCTCACCGTAGCCTCGGTGCTCTCTGGCAACCGTAACTTCGAAGGCCGAGTGCATCCGCTGGTGAAAACCAACTGGCTGGCGTCACCGCCCCTGGTGGTTGCCTATGCTTTGGCAGGCAACGTGCAGTGCAACCTAACCACCGACCCGCTCGGCCAGGATAGCGACGGCAACCCGGTTTACCTGAAAGACATCTGGCCTTCGCAGGCCGATATCGCCAGTGCCGTCGAGAAGGTGAACACCGAGATGTTCCGCAAGGAGTACGGTGCCGTCTTCGAAGGCGATGAGACGTGGAAAGCCATCAAAGTGCCGGAGGGTAAGGTCTACGAGTGGCCGGAATCGACCTATATTCAGCACCCGCCCTTCTTTGAAGGCATGCAGCGGGAGCCAGACGCCATCGAGGACGTGAAGAACGCCCGCATACTGGCGATACTGGGTGACTCCGTCACCACCGACCATATCTCGCCTGCTGGCTCTATCAAGCCGGATAGCCCCGCCGGGCGCTACCTGCAAGAGCACGGCGTGAAGCCGATCGACTTCAACTCCTACGGCTCCCGCCGGGGTAACCATGAAGTGATGATGCGCGGCACCTTCGCCAACGTGCGCATCAAAAACGAGATGCTCGACGGCGTGGTAGGCGGCGAAACCCGCCACGTGCCGAGCGGCGAGCAGATGGCGATTTACGATGCCGCCATGAAATATAAAGAGGAAGGCACGCCGCTGGTGGTGATTGCTGGTAAGGAGTACGGCACCGGCTCCTCGCGGGATTGGGCTGCCAAAGGCACCCGTTTGCTAGGCGTGCGCGCAGTCATTGCCGAATCCTTCGAGCGTATCCACCGCTCTAACCTGATCGGTATGGGCGTGGTACCGCTACAGTTCCCGGAAGGCGAAAGCCGTGAAAGCCTGGGATTAACAGGGGATGAGGAGATCTCGATTGCTGGTTTGAACGACTTAAGCCCCGGCGGCACCGTTCAAGTCGTGATTAAAAATAGCGACGGGGAACGTACCGTTGATGCCAAGTGCCGAATTGATACCGCCAATGAGCTGGCGTACTACCGCCACGGTGGTATCCTTCACTACGTGCTGCGCAAGATGATCGGCGCTGCCTAGAGGTACGACCTTCCAATGCTTGCATAGCCCCCACCTCGGTGGGGGCTTTTTTTGCCAGCGCGCCTGTTTAGAAGGCGCGACGACGATAGAAGCGGTACTCCGGCGACCAGCAAGCTTTTTCGATACGCTCGCGCAGCGCTGTACCACTGGTTTTCAACGCAACGCCGTTCTGCTGGGCTTGTGCGGCCACCTCAAAAGCAATCGACTTGCTGATATCGCGAATACGCGATAGAGGTGGCAGCAGCGCACCTTTGCCCTCTTTCACTAGCGGCGCTTCGCGGGCCAGCGCCCGCGAGGCGCTCATCAGCATCTCATCGGTCACGCGGTTGGCGTTGGCCGCAATCACACCTAAACCGATGCCTGGGAAGATGTAGGCGTTGTTGCACTGGGCAATCGGATAGGTGCGGCCGTTATAGACCACCGGTGCGAACGGGCTACCGGTGGCTACCAGCGCTTGGCCATCGGTCCAACGAATCACATCCTCTGGCACCGCTTCCGCCTGGGAGGTCGGGTTCGAGAGCGGCATAATCACCGGATGTTCGCAGCCTGCGTGCATGGTACGTACCACCTGCTCGGTGAAGATACCGCGCTGGCCACATACGCCAATCAAGATCGTCGGTTTGATTTGGGCAATGGTCTCTTCCAAGCCCTGGCCGTTCCACTCCGCCACTAGCGAAGAGTCATGGGCCAAACGGCGCTGGAAATCCCGCTGCCACGTTTGATCCGTGGTCATCAAACCGTCACGGTCGACGATAAAGATGCGCGCCCGCGCTTCCGCTTCGGTCAGGCCTTCCGCCTCCATGGCGACCACGACCTGCTCGGCAATACCGCAACCGGCAGAGCCACCGCCAACAAACACCACGCGCTGCTGGGCAATGGTTTCTTCGCGGGCCTGGCAGGCCGCCATCAGCGTACCTACCACCACAGAGGCCGTGCCCTGCACGTCATCGTTGAAGCAGCACAGTTCGTTACGGTAGCGCTCCAACAGCGGCACGGCGTTGGCCTGGGCAAAATCTTCAAACTGCAGCAGCACGTTCGGCCAGCGGCGCTTCACGGCAGCAATAAACTCCGCCATAAAGGCATCGTACTCTTCCTGGCCTACCCGTTCATGGCGCCAGCCCATGTACATCGGGTCATCCAGCAGCGCTTGGTTATTGGTGCCTACGTCGATCATGATCGGCAGCGTATAGGCTGGGCTAATCCCGCCGCAAGCGGTGTAGAGCGCCAGCTTACCGATAGGAATGCCCATGCCACCGATACCCTGGTCACCAAGGCCGAGAATCCGCTCGCCATCGGTCACCACGATCACTTTCACGTTATCTTTGGTGGCGCTACGCAGGATATCGTCCATATGCTCGCGGTCCGGGTAGCTGATAAACAGCCCCCGGTGATTGCGGTAGATATTGGAGAACTCCTGGCACGCCTGGCCAACCGTCGGCGTGTAGATAATCGGCAGCATCTCTTCCAGATGCTCAGAGACGAGACGGAAATAGAGCGTTTCGTTGTCATCCTGAATGGCACGAAGGTGAATATGGCGCTCTAAATCGCTATGGCACTGCTGGTACTGGCGGTAAACACGCTCAAGCTGATCATCAATGGTTTCGACTTTTTGTGGCAACAAGCCTATCAGGTTAAACGCTAGCCGCTCCTCCTGAGTAAACGCGCTGCCTTTGTTCAATAGCGGCATTTCAAGCAGCGAAGGACCGGCGTAAGGAATGTACAGGGGGCGTTTACTCGTCGTAGACATAGGCACTCTCTTTTTATGTCAATTGCTGTTGCAATGCAGCAACGCTGGGCGTTGTCGGCGTTTGAGCGTAATGTAACATGCTAGTACGACAAAGGTGGCAGAGACTTGACGTCCTCCCCGCCTAAAGGACGGGGATTCCAACTTCTTGAGGGCAACGTCCTGCCCCGAGACTGAGGATATTCCGGGCCGCATTCACGTCCCGGTCGTGGAGTACACCACACTCCACGCACTCCCAGCCCCTTACTCGCAACCCGTTGACGCCCGGCGGCCCGCTAAGCGAGCCGCACGACGAACAGGCGCGGGTGGTGTTGGTTTCGCGAACGACCTTGAAGACGATGCCTGCGTGAGCGCATTTATATTCCAGCATCGTTTTCAGTTGTGACCAGCCAGCGTCGTAGACGCTTT
>NZ_JBSXNN010000047.1:0-6639 GCF_056857635.1 Vreelandella sp. L-15
GAGTGGCGAGAAGGTCAGTTTTTGAGGTACCATTTTGGATAGCGGCTTTTAGTGTGGGTTTTTGTGTAGGAACTTGAATTCTAACACTTTAAGCCGCTTCTTCCTTCCTCATGCTACCTTCTTCATGAGAAATCCGGGCTAGGGAACTGGATGCCCGTGAGGCCCAAGAACACATCACACAGGGATATCATGTAGAAAATCAGTAGAGGAGGCAATAACGCGTCAGCTCGCATTGCGCTTGCAATAAGCCCCATGTACTCCATGTCGATTGGTGTCGCGTATTGTCAACCTGACGCACACACCGGGCAGAAGCGACAAGCAGTGAATTCGGTGCAGAATATATCATCTACGCCTACTTGAACGGATAAAGACAAAAACACTGGAGAAAGAAGTTGGCTTGGAAATTTCAGTTGCAGCTTGCGAGCAAAACAATCGCCAGCACGGTGTTGGGCGGGCTGACCGGAATGGATCGGTTATGGCACCGCCGCGAAGCCAGCATGATAGCCTACGCGGCAGCAGCGTTGTGTGCCTGCGGCTTTGCGTTTGTCTCGCAGCATATTCCAGGTACCGATCCCAGTCGCGTTTTGGTTTCAACAAAAGATAGGATGTGCAACCATGGAAAAAACACTTCGCCTTGACCTCCCGCTCCTCCTTCCCGACACGCCGGATGCGCATGGGGCTTGTGCACAGCGGCTAGCCGAGAGCCTGGAAACTCGTGAAGGTGTCTCTATCGCCCACGTTCGCAATACAGAAAGCGGTGGGGGCATGGAGCTATGTATTCATTACGACCCCGCATTGCTTTCGCTTGAACGAGTCCGCGAAGTCGCCAAGGCGTTCGGGGCAGAGATTACCTCTCAGTTCGGGCACCTCGTGTGGCAGGTTGAAGGTATTCCGGATCAACGTCGGGCAAGAGCGGTCAGCGCACAGCTGCGCAGTCTCCCGGGGGTTGTAGAGGCCGAGGCCAATGCCAAGGGGCCGCTGCGGATTGAATTTGATCGAAGGCAAACTGATGAAAACACTCTGCGCAATGCCCTTCAGAACATGAGACTGTCGCTGGTACAAGACGAATCCAGACCGCATGAGCCGACTGGAGAAGCACACGATCATGAGCATGGCGGCATATTTGGTGCGCAAACGGAACTTATTTTTGTGGCCTTGTGCGGTGCGCTGTTGCTGATTGGCTGGCTTTTGCCGAAGTTCGTGGCGACGCCGCCATGGGCACCCCTGTTCGTCCTCGTGCCCGCCTATTTCTTCGGCGGCTACTACGCCCTGCGCGAGGCTATTGACAGTGTGCGCACTGGCCGGTTCGAGATTGATTTTCTGATGCTGGTGGCGGCGGCGGGCGCGGCAGCGCTTGGTGAATGGGCCGAGGGCGCATTGTTGCTGCTCCTCTTCAGTCTTGGCCATGCGCTGGAAGGCTATGCCATGGGTCGCGCCAAGCGGGCCATCGAAGCGCTTGGCGCCCTGGCGCCCAAAACCGCCACCGTGCGCCGGGATGCCAAGGTCGAAGAGATCGCCGTCGATGCTTTGCGGGTCGGTGACATCGTGCTGGTGAAGCCGAACGAGCGTCTGGCCGCGGACGGGTTCGTCATCAAGGGTGAAAGCAGCGTCAATCAAGCACCGATCACAGGCGAGAGCGTGCCGGTGGACAAATCACCCGTCGGGGATGCGACCGTTGCCGCGGAAAAACCCGACCTCGTGGATGCCGAAAACCGTGTCTTTGCCGGTACGATCAACGGCGGCAGTGCGTTGGAAATTCAAGTCACGCGCACATCGGCGGATTCGACCCTCGCCCGCGTCGTCAAGATGGTGAACGAGGCCGAAACCAACCAATCGCCCACCCAGCGCCTGACCGACCGGTTCGAACGCATCTTTGTACCGGCGGTTCTGGTTCTTGCCGTTGCGCTTTTGTTTGCGGGCTTCGTCGTCGACGAACCTTTCAGCGACACCTTCTATCGCGCCATGGCTGTACTGGTAGCGGCAAGCCCCTGTGCGCTTGCGATCGCGACGCCAAGCGCGGTTCTCAGCGGGGTCGCACGCGCCGCCCGTGGCGGTGTTCTGATCAAAGGCGGTGCCCCGCTCGAAAATCTGGGGCGGCTGACGGCCATCGCCTTCGACAAGACCGGCACACTGACAGAAGGCAAGCCGAAGCTCGTCGATGTGGTGACGGCCGATGACGTAGCGGAAGAGGAGCTTCTGCGGGTGGCGGTTGGGGTCGAGATGTTGAGCGACCATCCCCTCGCCGCTGCCGTTGTCAGGGGTGGACGCGAACGCCTGGGCGATACGCCTGCCGCCGAGTCATTGAACCTGCGCAGCATTACGGGCCGCGGGGTCGTGGCAGACGTCGAGGGCGAGACAACCTACATCGGTAAGGATGACCTGTTCGCGGAGATTGGCGGCCCTGCCATTCCTCCTTCTCTGAAGATCCAAATAGAAGCATTGGAAGCGAACGGCCGCACCACGATGGTTGTTCGCCAAGGCGACCGATATCTTGGCGTGATTGGGCTGATGGATACGCCGCGCGAAGCGGCACCGGCGGTGATAGAGACGCTGCGCACGATCGGCATTCGCCGGATGATCATGATCTCTGGCGACAATCAGCAGGTCGCGGACGCTGTCGCGCGGGCTGTCGGCCTTGACGAGGCACGCGGTGATCTGATGCCCGATGATAAGGTGGAGACGATCAAAAAACTGCGCGCAGAGGCTAAAGTAGCGATGGTTGGCGACGGCGTCAACGACGCTCCCGCGATGGCGAACGCCACAGTCGGCATTGCCATGGGCGCGGCGGGCTCGGATGTCGCGCTGGAAACCGCCGATGTGGCTCTGATGGCGGATAACCTGAACCATTTGCCCTTCGCCGTGGCGTTGAGCCGGTCGACGAGCTCAATCATTCGACAGAACCTGTGGTTCAGCCTGGGCGTTGTTGCCTTGCTGGTTCCCGCGACGATTCTCGGTCTTGGGATTGGACCTGCGGTGGCGGTTCACGAAGGGTCGACTATTGTCGTCGTGTTCAACGCACTGCGCTTGCTCGCATTTCGTTTTGCTCCACCTGTTACACCCGTGGGTAGGGTATCCAATGCGGAAATGTCGGTGTAATCAACCAGACAACAGGAAGCCGTTGCAGGAAGCTCCCAATGAAGTGGATCGAACAAACTCTCGGACCACTCTTCCTGGATGGGGATACAAGGCGTGTTCATTTGTTCGAGCTTCTGCTTGACGTGAATGACGGATTGAAAAAGGCAGGTAATAACACACAATTTACAGGTCATTGGTGCTGGATCATCGGCTGCGCAAACTCCGACGACCGCGCTAGCGGCCTTACATACATGTGTGAAGATTATTATCACAGAATAAGGGGCGGTGTTATCCCGCTCTCTTCCAGAGCCCAACGGGCGCGCCATATATCTGAACGCCGCTCAAGCACCAGATAGTTGCGTTCCGCAATATAGCGCGACTTCTGACCGGGGATACATGGGATTCGGATCGGACACGCCTTGAGCGGCGATTCACCAAATTGTGCAAGGGCCCCCAGAATTCGTGCCCACACCCTTGGCGGGGCGCGATGCGCAATGCCCGAGGCAACCAGCTGGTGTAACCAGCGACCGGCGCCGAGCTTCATCGTGGCACGCGTCGCCAGGTGGATTTCCCCCGAAAGCACCGTGACATCATGGCCGTTGGCAAGCGCCATGTCCCGGATCACCCGAAGCATATCGCACCATTCGTCACGGTGAGCGCGGCTTTGCCACTGATCGCGCAGATCGTCCTCGTATTTCTGCATTTTGGGGATGGCGACCATCAGAGCCTCAAGCACCGACAGGCGTGGACCCAGCAACGGCACGCTGGACATCAGGAACGTGTGACCCTGCACCGGGGTCGAGGCCTCAGCTCGAATCATCTTCCAGCCGCCGTCCCCCATTACCTCGTGGCGCGTACGCTCCGACCTCATATCAGGTGCAAGGAGGCGCAGACCGGCTGTGCGAACACTCCAGCCCAGATGCAGCCCGGCAGGATCGTGGAACCGTTCAGGCAGATCACCATCTACTGCGGCATGCTGAAAGGTCAAAAAACTCTCGCGGGCAACATCAAACAGGATTTGGCCGACCGGTGTGTCGGTCTTCGACCCCGGTAGCGATCCCCAGCCATCGCAAATATCGTGGTCGTCCCACTGCATGAGAGACGGCACGCGCGCGGCGATCCAGACAAATTCCGGCGCACGATAAAGCGCCACGTAGCGCTCCAGGAAGCGTTCGCGCAAATAATGGCGCAAATCGGCAAGATCGGCGCGCGAAGGATCCTTGGGGATATGTTCGGGCCAGTCCTCGCTCAGGGGGTGACCCTCGGTGACTTGGTCAGCATAGACCTGATCGCCACCGTGCAGCAGCAGGGAAAACGGCGCGTTCCGGTGATCTTCTGTCAGGCGTGCCCACATCGCATTGCGCTCGGACCCTTCGCGCTCCAGATCGCCGATTTGCTCGCCGTTGCAGGACACATAGGCGATCCGTATATCGCCTCGAAAATCACTTGCCAAGGAGTAACTTTGGCCGTTCCAGGCATAACAGGACGAGCGGTTTGCGGGCAGGTCGAAGCGTGCTCGCCAAACGGTCATATGATCGTATTCCGCGAGGATTTCCGCTGTATGTACGCCGTGGACCGTTTCGATTGGCTCCGGGCACTCGCCATTGTCCGCAATGAAAAGGACAGAGAGCCGTAACACATATTTCTCGACATGGTCGAGAAAGAGAAGCGGTCCGGTCATGACCGGAGGTTCGGATGTCATGCGCAAGGTGGTTCCGATCAGTCTTCGGGCACTACTGTCGCCGTTGTCCTCGTCGCAGGACAGCGGGTATTGCAATCAGCGCGATCAGCCCTGCAACCCAAACCAGCAGAACGACCGTCTTGACAAGAAAATGAATCGATCCACCCGCCCAGCCGAGCAGCCCCTCAATATTGGCCGCATCACGTAAAGCCGTGGCTTCCTCCCCAAGGCCAAACCACTTCGCAAGCCCCGCTCCGGTATCGGCCAGTGGCCCGGCTGCACCGGAGATCCAGGAGAGGACCGGATCGACCAGCCACCAAGCGCCGAGCGAAAGCGCAGACCATATGACCAGCCCGGCCACGATGACCGAGGTCGGAATATTCAGCACCGGCAGGGCTCTGCGTTCGCGATAGCCGGAATGGTCATCGCCCTCATAATACCCACCCATGTCGCGATACCGTCTGTGTTTGGGTCGCCGGAAAAGATGATGTCCCATGATTTGCTTCCTCTAAGGGTGACGTTCACCTCCGCCAACACAACGTATCGCATCCTTGACCACCAGATGACCGCGGTGCGCGTCAAGGCCCCAGGTCAAAGTCCAGACGTAAGGATCCTGCGCCGCGGTGACACCAGGCAGGCCCATGTCCACCCGAGTTGCGCCGCCTGAACAAACCTGTCTAATCAAAAATTTCCGACAACCAGGACTTGCGGCGATACCCATGTTTGCCATGGCCTCCATGCTTGCCGTAACCGCCGTGCTTGTCATAGCCTCGGGGTTCTGGCTCGCGACGTGGTGGCGGCGCCAGTTCTACGGCACTACGCTCGATGATCTTGTCCAGCTCCCCCCGGTCCAGCCACACGCCCCGGCATTTGGGGCAATAATCAATTTCCACACCTTGTCGATCGGCCATCGTCAGATCAACACTCTCGCATACTGGACATTTCATGAGCTTCTCCTTTAGGTCAATCATCAGGGAAATCATAGTAGCACCATACTCACACCCCTTCACACTTGGGGCAACTAATCAAAATATTCTCCAGCATGTTATCGGCACCAACCATGATTAATTGGTGTGCCCAGAAGCCCCCTGCCCCCATTGAGCAGGTGATCTATTATCTGTTGTGAATCAAGGGGCAGTCTAGCCCGAATTTCTCATGAGGGGATAAAAGAAAGCGGCTGAAAGTGTTAAAATTTCAGGACCTTACACCATCAATCAACACCAACAACCGCTATCCAAAATGGTACCTCAAAAACTGACCTTCTCGCCACTTTCCCGCCGCCAGATTGAAACCGACTTCTCCGGAGGCCATATCACCTCCGATGCCGGCTTGCTGTTACTGCGCGAAGTCGACAAACAACACCGGTTAACCCAACGGCTGGCCGAGACTCTGACCGACCAGCGGGATCCCCGGATGATTCGTCATGAGCTCAAGTCCCTGGTCCGGCAACGGGTCTACGGTGTGGCCGGTGGCTACGAAGATCTGAATGACCATGAAGCCCTGCGCTTTGATCAGGCGCTACAAACCGCCACGGGTAACGCCTCCGCTCTGGCTGGCAAATCCACGCTGTGCCGAATGGAACAGGCAATGGACCGGCAAACCATTGTGAAGGCCCATGAGCTGCTCTGGCACCACTTTATTGAACAACACGAAGAGCCGCCGAAGGAAATCGTGCTGGATTTTGACGGCACCGATATCCCGGTGCATGGGGATCAGCCGGGTAAATTCTTTAACCGGTATTGCGACCATCACTGCTACTTCCCGCTTTACGTCTTCTGCGGTAGGCACTTGCTGGTGAGCTATCTGCGCACCAGCAATCGAGGTGATGCCCGGCACAGCTGGGCCATTCTGGCGCTGCTGGTGCGATTTATTCGCGAGTATTG
>NZ_JBSXNN010000048.1:0-25755 GCF_056857635.1 Vreelandella sp. L-15
GATGATTCCGGCAACGTGACCAGCGATTCCGGAAAATTGCCCAAAATCGGTCACGATAAAACGGAATGCGCGGTCACCATCATCCAGAATAGGCGGTCACGTTCAAACGGAATGGGCGGTCACGATAGGGCGGAATATGCAGGTATCAAGGCTCAGGCCGCCTTGAACACGAGCGCCACCTTCCAATGCAGCCGTTGTGGATGATCGGTGAGTTATCTCAGCCATATCTCTCTCGGACACACCAGCGTTCTCCATCAGCGACCGCGTAGCAGCAAGCTCTTCTATATAACGCTGACCCTGTGTGTCTTGGCTCATGCGAGACCAGTCGATATTGCCATCTCTGACATACCCTTGATCTTCGGCATACTGCGTAGCCCCCCGAAAGGTATCGGTCATCATGCTCTGAGCTTGCTGTGTAAACGCCTCCTTGGCCTCCTGAGTTTTCTGGGTCGCTTCTGTATAGCCTTGGGAGGCGGACATGCTTTCTCTGAAGTCAGCAGCGCGAAGACCCACATTCATATCCTGGCCGCTCATGTTGGTCACCTGGGAGGCACCAACACCAACATGATGAGCGGATACCTCATTGCCAGAGCTATAGCGGTGAGAAGTTTGGTGGGCATTCATGCTCGCGTTGTTCATGCTCACCTGACCGGCAGTTGCCGCACCAGTAGAGATGCTGCCGGCAGCAGCTGCCGCGTGCTGAGACCCAGAAGCCCTGTCCAGGACAGACGTGAAGGCATAGCCGCTACCGGATACCAAGCCCCACATGATGGCTGGTACGAGGGTCGACATGAAGCCCGAGGCCATCACCATCTTGTCGGACATTTCGCTGACAGCCCCCATGTTGGCCATGGTGAGCCCATCGGCCAGGTAGCCGGTTGTTTGCCCCTGGAAATACAGCATCATGATGTAGTTGACGATCGCGAGGCCCGGCCACCACATAATGAGCCACGTCATGACCTGGGCATAAGAGGTGCCCATCTTTCGGCCGAGGCCCGGCACCAAGATGGCGGCAAAGACGATCGGTGCCAGTCCAATGACAAATGCCTGCAAGATGGCAAAGAAATAGCCCGCCATGTCACGGAACAAGATCGCGGTGCTGTACCAGCCAGATTGCTGAGCCCTTCGAGCCTGCTCAATATTGAGGGCAGAGATTAGCTCGCTAGATCCGGTCGCCATCGCCGCGTACTCGTAAGTGCCCGAGTACATTTCGGCGATCGCCGCCTGGGTGGCAAGCCCGGTCGCGTCTTGGACGACGCTACCACCGGAAGCCCAGCGGAAGGAGTCTTCCAGCGCGGCCTGAGAGAGCGCGGTAGAGCCCGCGGCCTGCTGAAGCCAGAAGGGAGATGATTCCCCCATACCGTTCAGTAGTGAAGGTGCTGCGGTCTGCAAGCGGTTATCGATCTTGGTGTAAGCCGTGTCACAGGCCTCCATGCCACCATTCGGGTCTGAAGAGTCATATACCACTGTGTAAACAGCAGGGTTCAAGTTAGAGCCGAGGATACTCCAGGCGTTCTGGGACGTGATGAGGGTGACCGGCGAAATACTCCCATTGAAGATATTGGGAAGGGCGCAGTCGTTCAAAAAGCTCTGAATACTAGACCGCAGATAGGGATCGGTAAGGCGAATGTTCTTCATGTCATTCAGCATGCTGGCGGCCATGCCGACTGGAGCACCTTCAGAGAGCCTAAGGCTTGCGAAGTTCGGCGTTGTAAAATTTGATTCAATGCTGCTTGTCGCCCACATCCCAATCTCTGAAATGACCACAGCAGGCAGGCCTATTGCAGCGGGGACGCCTTCGATGCGCTGAGTAAACTGCGGTGCTCCAGTGCCATCCCACACCATATCTTCAACGAAAATGTCAACTTTCAAGCTGAAAAGCATGTACACCGTCAGCAACATACCCGCGAAGTACATGGCAATCTTCTGCAATGTGCCAGCAAGAATGCCGGTGAAGCACATCGCCAGGAAGCCAGCCATGGCCAGCACAAGCGTCAGGTTACGAAACCCAGGGTTAGATGCCGGGTCCGTCATTCGCTTGATCGCCTCGAGGATTTGAGCGAGGGCATAGCCATTACCGTAACCATAGAAGGTCCAGGTATCGGCACCACCGCCCGGGGTCATGGTTTCGGCGATTGCCACCCCCGGCAGGGCCAAAGCGACAACCGCAAGGCCTATTCCTAGCCACCTCATCAGTTCACCTCCCGTGCCATGTCGCGGGCGAAGTTCATGCCTGAGAGCCCCATGGCATGAAGGTTGCGAAGCGTTGACCGATTGATACGGTCAACTTGAGCCATGATATTTTCCTGAGTCTCGGCCATCAGGTTGATTTGCTGTGCCTTCTCAGAGGTAAGGGCCACAAGCTCATTCTGTGCATCCCTAAACTCCTTAAGAACGTCAGCTGGCAGCTGGGAAACAGTGGTAGTTTTAGCCGTGGCCTGAACAGCATGGCGGATGTACTCAATGGAGATCATGTAACTCAAGATCATTGAATTACCTACAACGAGGTCGTAGGCAATCTCAGGATAGGTAGCAGCCACATTGACAGCCTGATACAAGGGGAACGGCGCCGCGGCGATGATCGCCTTTTGAGATGAGGAAAGTGGAGTACCTGAGGCCACATTCTCTACTGCGCCCTCGAGTTCCGTCACAACCGTAGTGAGGAACCCCTGCCCAAGGGACATGTCTTCCACTTTCGTCCTCTGAGGTGACCAGCAATTCCTAAGATCGCTGTTGCGGCAAGTGTATATCTCCATCTTTTGGCCTGAGCTACCCTCTTGCCATACCTTGTCCTCGCAGAAATCGTTAATAAACTCTGCGTATTGTATTTGCGAGGGTGATGCCCGTTCGCTGCCACAGAGGAAAACATCAAGCATTGCGCTACCAGTCTCTATGGTTGGCGCATACGTATTAGTTTCACCATCTTTATTCTTGTTTCTTACTTCGGTGCCAATCCAGCTCATCAACAGCTCGGCAAATATTTTATTTTCTGCTCCCATGTTGTTTGTGCCGTCCTTGCCCGGTGCGATACCGGCCTCCTGAAGGCCCAACCAAGTACGGTTGCCGTTAATGTCCATCGCAAGGGCTTTGTCGCCTTCATTGGCCTCCAGGTGATCATAAATTTCGCCGCCCGCATCTCCACTTGTGTCACAGGTGTCCTGCTGGGCAGCCAGCCAGTCGCTCTCTACCCCTTCAAACATGCCGACCGAGCTACACCAGAGGTTGCTCAGTTCATCGGTGTAGTCGGGGAAACCATCTACGATGGCCTGAGCCGCCTCACAGCTATCCTGGGACAGCTTTGCGGCGGCCTGAGCCATGCGTTGAGCAAACTCCAAGACATCGCCGCATATAGGGCAGAGCTGCTTGAGAGCGAGCTGGAAGGAGAGGGCGACAACCCCTTGGGCGATCTGTTCCAGCATTTGCTGGATCTGCTCGCTATCAATGTACGAGAAGCCGCCAAAATGGGCGTCAATACCGTTACAACCGACCTCGAGCCTCGGCGGATCGAGGTTCACCAGCGAGTAACGGTTCTGCGAGAAGCGCATTGTCATGCCGCCCGCGGAGTATCCATGTCTCGTGCGAGTTTCAAATGCTGTGGCACTCGTGCTGCTGCTGAAACCACCGCCAGCACTTGAAAGCCTATCGAACGCATCATTCAGGGCGCTCGCCTCGGCCTGTCCGATCGTAGCGGTGAGCGACATTCCCGTGAGTACGGAGGTCGCCACCATGGTTGCTATCTTCTTGCGGTGAATCATCACTCAACTCCTTGGGGAATGCCGGCGCCCAGACCACCGGACGACCGTTCAAGCATGTCGGGGACGCTGAAATCGACAGCCGGACCAGCACCGTCACTAACGGCGTTCAGGCCTTTCTCTGCTGCTCGCTGAATGGCGCCAAAGAAAACCTCAATGCGTGATGTGATGCGCTGGGCTGCCTCAACGCCACTGGACACGCGGAACCACAGGTCATCCTGGGGGAGGTGAAGCCATAGATCCGGGACTGCCTCGATGGCCAGGTGGCCAGCTGCCTCGACTGATCGCCCTGTGGTATCGCAGGTCTCGGTGAAGTCCGACATGCACACGTTGTCGAGGGGGGCGTTATAGATGGTGAGTCCCGTTCGCCGGCCGAGCTGCTTCATCACCGGCTGCATGTCATGGCAGAACTGGCAGGTTGAACGGGTAAACCAGACCAAGAACCCGCCTTGGTCGTTAATCTCTTCCATGACGGCGTTCCGCTTGCCGTCCTGAGCGCGAGACGCCGCTCGCAGTCCAAAGGACGACACCGGGCTATGAACCAGCGGGTTCAGATCCTGGTTCTGAATCTGGTTCCACTCCCACATGCGAGACATCGTGATGGCCTGGTCGACCGCCCAGCGCATATACCGCTGAAACCGCTCCACGGTCTCTGGGTTGTTGGGGCTCATCACGGCTTGATTCAGCAGCATGTCACGCTGCTTGGCCTGGAAGTCGAAGCTCCCCTGAGGGTCCACGAAGCCGCATGACGGCTCCCACTCGTCAGGGTCGGTACAGTCACGGTCCTCCTCGCTCGTCTCCTCACGAGGCTCAGCGATAACCTCTGGAGGTTTTTCCTGCTCTTCCTCCTTCTCTTCTTCATCGTCATCCAGGTGGCCCCAGAACCAGCCGCACTCCTTGGGGTTGTTGGAATCCAGGCAGGCACGATTCGAGCCGGCCTCGGATTGCGCCTCCGTGGCCGGTGACAGCGCCAGCAGCGCCAAGAACAAGGGGGCCAGCACATGGCCAGCCAGTAGGTGTTTCATAGCACGAAGCTCCGAAGTGAAATTGCCGCAAGTACCCATGCGGCAAGCACGGGCCAGAATTCCGAAGTGCCGCCATCCCATAGATTCAAGGAGTGACGCTTAGCGGGGTGCCAAACGGGCACCCCGGATGGGGTTCCTGCATCCCCCGCGATATGCGAGAGACCGCCGATGACGAACCCCAGGAGAGCCGCGGCCAGGAGAGGGGTTTCTGCAAGCCACAACCACGCGGCCACCGCTCCCCCTGCCCAAGGGAGGAGCCAATGCGTCACGGTTCTATGTGGGATCAGCGTGGTCGGCCCGAGCCGAATCTCCATCCAGTCCGGTGCGGTTGATCCGGGCAGCGCCAGCGCCGCCACCGCAAGCGCCGCCCCCCCTCCATACAGGGGCTTGATCGCCGCTCCTGCGGTCACGCCAAACGCCAAACCAAAAAGCCGGTGCGCGTTGCCGGTCACAGGGCCTCCTAGGGTCAATTCAATGCACGCGAGAAAGCCCCGATTCCACGAAGGAAAGGGGGCTATGAATCGTCATGCTGGTTGGTGTTGCTGTCGCTGGAGGAAGCGGCGCCGCTGTGCGATCGCCCCTTTCAACCGTGCCGACAGGTGAGCATCCAGCTGTGCGGTAGTGACCCAGCATTCAGCTGCGGCCAGCCGCTCAGCATCTGCATTGTCGATCTCGGCCAGAATCACCTCAGGGGAGGCAAGTCTACGGCCGTTTCTTGACTGCTTAGAATCAGCTTCAGCATCGCTCCCGGGGAGCATTGCCGAGGTGTTCACAGCAGCATTTCTGGCAGCATTACCATCGTCATCAGGCCCTTGAGCCAGGCCCAGAAGCGCCAGCAGCCCATACCGTCGTGCATACGTCTGAGCAGACGCCACGCCATGGCTATCATGGGTGTCCACTGGCATCTCGCAGTAGGAGCCAATAAACTCCCCACTCGGACCATGAATCAGCATGGTTTCCATCACCACGGCCCCCACATTGCCTGGAACAGGCGCTTGAACCAACGCTATTTCGTGCCGATTCAAGACATTGCGGACGCTGCCGATGATGGCAGTGAGGCTGGCGTAGCAGCTGTCGTACATCGGATTGCTGGAATCCGAAGCGACAACCCCACCCAGCTCTGCCTGGACTGAAGCCAACGCTCTGCCAATGCTGGCGATTGAGTCGCTACGGTGCATAACGTGCTCTCCTCTCATCCCCCAGGTAGCGGGGTCTCACGAGAGGTAGGGGGGGGACTGACAGATAGCCAAGGAGGTGACGCAACTAACTGACTTTCAAAAGAAAACTATGAATGGACGCAGAAACTGAAACGTATCGCATGGAGAACTGATGTACCGCGCATGGGAACTAGACGAATACGCTAGGCCCCATTCACCACGAGTCGCAGCGCACATAATCGACAAGAATAAAAAAGCTGATCATGGAAATAAGGCAAAGGAAGCGACAGCCGACCCCGTGCTGATGGCCTTGAACACTGACGCTCCTCCAGGTGGATTGCTTGCCACCCTGAAGAGTGTCCCGAAAGCAACAAACAGGGAGCGGAGGTTAACGATGATTTAACTGAACGACGCTCCATCCCCACGAAACACTTGATTCAGCTAACAAGCATCCCGTCCCTATGGCTGAACATTAAAAAGCCCTCCCAACAGGATGTTAGGAGGGCTTGAAGGTTAAGCGGCCTGACCTACGCGAGGAAACCTCGCCAGGTTGCCACTGGTGTACACGTCAGCCCAGTCCAGGCTTTTGTCAGGACCGGAGCTGGGTGCATCCGGGATTCGGATAGACGCCTGAATCCCCTTCTCCCACAGGCGAGCCTGAAGCGCTTTTGCCGCATCCTGCCCAGCCTTTCGACCCTTCCTGTCCGGCAGGTCACGATCAGCCCAGATCACGACCTCCTTGACCCCTTCTGGTGGCTCAAAAGCCCCCATCAGAGACGCGGACAACACGGGCCATACCGGCATGCCTGTCGCTGCCCGAACAGCCAGGGCGGTCTCAATGCCCTCAGCGATGCCGAGAACACCGCCGACCGCAGTGCCAAGCCGGATAGCACCACCACCGACCTCGCCGCCATTGACGACCGGAAACAGCTTCTTGGCCTTCGCCACGGGCGCCTTCTCCACCACACCATTCTGCGAACGGTGGAGATACGTCCGGTGCATGGTCACAGGCTGGCCATCGGCATCCCTCACGAGCGTCAGCAAGGCCGGATAGTGCCCCACCACCTTGCCTTTCTCGATGTAGGCGAGGTTCGGGTGAAGCCGCGCCTCGCTTTCCATCACGCTGAGCATCGACTTCACGGGCAAGCCGCGGAATTGCAGGTAGCTCCCCAGGAGAAACCTGCCTTCCCCCTTGTCCAGCGGCAGAGCTTCCGTCCAGCGCTTACGCAGCGTGGGGCGGATGTCCTGCTTGGGCTTGGGCTTAGGCGGCACGGGCCGCGACACAGTAGGCGCCAGCGGCTCAACCGATTTCTCGCCGAGTGCTCCCATCACCTGCTCCAGGATCTCCGGGAGATTCCAGCCCTTCAGCTCCTTGAGCAGGCTGAAGCCATCCCAGTTACCGCAAGTGCAGATCGCTGTGCCACGCAGCTGAAAGTCGCGATCGAGCCGGAAGTCCTCTTTCCCACCATGGACAGGGCAATCGATATGCGTGCCAGGGTGCTCGAGAGCTGCGTCCAGCTCTGGACAGAGGGCTTGGAAGACCTCCCCCCAGCGCCCTTGGGCGATACGCTTCACATCAGCGATCTCGTACTTGTTGCTCTTGCTCATGATCAGTCTCCTCTCTCATTCCCGGTTGCCCGGATCTCACAAGGAGGTAGGGCGAGGTGTGACGGTTATGGAGAGATAGGGGAGCGACTGCCACGTTCGCGGGTGGCGGGATCAAGGGGCCAGCTCGATTTCGCATGCGAAACTGAAAAAAGCCCCAAGCACGGATGTGCCTGGGGCTTGAAGGGTAGATCAGGCTGCTATGGCATCTGAGCGTTTCAAGCTCGCCAAGCAGTTGCCGACCAGACGGCCTACGGCACGGAATGCCGTGAACACGACTGATTGGCCCAGCAGCTCATGGCTGACGGTTTCCGGCAGACCATGTACCAGCTCTTCCGGGATCGTCTTGACCCTAGCATGTTCCGCCTTGGTCAGGAGGCGGGACAAGCCGGGGTCATCCGGGTGCCGGATGAACGGTTCAGTAGATCGGGCCTTCGCGTAGCCGCGCCCAATCGTCCCGAGGCCATCCTCGCTTCCATCGAGCAGCTGCCGACGAAAGCCTTTCCCTGAGGCCAGGTCACGCGCCTCCTTGTCCGCCAGGTACGAGTAGGCCTTGTACCGTGACGCGACCGCTTCATGAGGTTCAAGCACTTCCTGAAGCGAGGCTTCACGCTGACGCACCGGCTCCAGCTTCCCGAGGTCAACCTCAATCCCTTTGCTGACCGCGAGCATGCACAGCCTGTCACGCCGCTCCAACGCACCGAGGGCATGCCCATCGAGGACCGTCTCCTGCACCTCGTAGCCAAGCCCCGACAGCACATTGCGAATTACCATCATGCTGACAGTGTTCTGGTAGGGCGGGACGTTCTCGAGCAGGACGGCTGCCGGCCGAAGGGTCTGGATGGCATTTAGGAAGGCGACGAAAAGGCTACCAGCCGTCTCGTGTGCTTCCGCATGCGCCAGGCCATTCTTGGCACGCCCCGACAAACTGGCCCCAGTGCAGGGCAAACCGGCCAAAAGTAGATGGACGGGGGGTAGCTTATGCCACTCCACATCCTGCATTGGCCCCTGGATAGCGATACTGTCCTCATCCCAGACGGGATTGTTGGCCAGTGAAGCATCCAGGTAGGCACCCTCCAGCTCATTGGCAAAAGCCAATCGAGAGGGCACCCCGGCATCTGCCAGCCCCGTGTGTATGGCCAGATCAAGCACGCCACCACCATGCGCGATCGAGCCAATTTCCAAGGGTTCCCCGTTGCTGAGGGCCTTGAGCAGCCGCTCCATGCGCTCCGACTCAGCGAGGTCGTGATGATGGATCGTGATGTCGATGCGGTTGCCCCGCACAACGACACGAACCCTCTCGACCTTGCCCAGCGCCTCAGCCAGCTCGGCAGCGGTGATGTCGATCACCGGCAGCTCGTTCTCCCCACGCTTCCGGCGAGACACCTTGTAGGCGCCATCTGCCGCAAACTGGAGGGTCAGGCTTTTTCGACCGGCGACGAGGTTGAAACGCTGACCAGGAGAGATCCCGGTACGCGCCAGCCGGTTGCCTTCCAGCCACAGACGCTGCTTGCCACGATGCTCACCAATCTTGGTGTAAATCACAGTGCTCTTGCTCATGATCCATCTCCTCTCTCATTCCTGCGATATGCAGGTCTCGAGAAGAGGTAGGGCGCAGAGTGACCGAGGGACGGGGAGGGGAAAGCCTGAGATGCCAGGAGGCCTCAGCAACAGCTGCCTTGATATTCCTGGATGGACGCCTCCTCGAGGAGCTTATCGGCGGCTTCCTGAAGGCTGGCGGCCATACCGGGAGACTCAGCCAGGGCAGTTTCAGCGCGCTCCCGGTAAGCCTCAGCACGCTGCCGGCAAAGGTAGGCCGGGAAAGGGGGGATCGCGTAGTCGACAGGAACCAGCGCCTGGCTGCGCGGCGCGTAACCCAGTCGGGAGACGGCTCGACCGTAATTGTCGAAGAGCGTGGCCCCCTCGAGGAGGTCATGGGTGGCTCCACTGGCCTCCCAGGCGTCGATTAGCGGCTCCATGGGGTGTTGAATAGCCCGCGCCAGCGAGGCGACCACCTC
This sequence comes from Vreelandella sp. L-15, assembly GCF_056857635.1. NCBI lineage: Bacteria > Pseudomonadati > Pseudomonadota > Gammaproteobacteria > Oceanospirillales > Halomonadaceae > Vreelandella > Vreelandella sp. L-15. The sequence goes on from NZ_JBSXNN010000048.1 coordinate 9,558, forward strand.
TATGCTGACATGGTGAGGCACAAGACAGGTCGCCATGGTAGGCAGCCATGGGCATACAGGGCGCTCTCTCCGGCCCCTCAGGCGGATTTCGGCGACGTAGCCGAGCTTGGGCATTGCCTCGAGGTTCTGGAGCAGCCTGCGCTCTCTGTGGGACGGGAGGCCTAATGCCTGCTTGTGGTGGAGTGCCTTCGTGATCACGGCATGTTCAAACCGATACCAGGCTTCAAACAGGAGGGCATCTAACAGGGTGGGGGCGCGTTGACCGAGTAGCATCAGAGGCAAGGTCGGCAAGCCAACGGTCATCACGTCACTCCAGGAAAGGAAAAGACCCCAGCGAGTGGGGTCTGAGAAACAGGGTCAGGCAGCCGACTTGATGGCATTGACCAAAGAGACACCGCGCTCATAGGCTTCACGCGCCAGCTCTTCAGCATGCTCATCCAGATGGCTGTTATCGTCGCCGATGTTGACCTCGACGCCGCCAAGGACCGCAGCGCAGTCATCCAGCAGAACGGATTGACCGGCCACGTCGACAGACACCTTTGCCCTGAGCAAACCGTAGAACCATTCATCATCCCGCCAGCGCTGTTTATCGGTCTCGCTGTGGCAGTCGAAGTGGTCCGGGGTTACGTCCGGGTCGCGATCCAGGAGCACCGTCACAGTGAAGTCCCCCTGGGTGCCCTGAACGGTGTCGGAGCAGATAGCAAAGTTGTCGAATTTCGTGAGTTCCATGATCGTTCTCCTCTCTCATTCCTGCGGGATGCAGGTCTCGAAAGGAGGTAGGGGAGGGTGTGACACCACCCTTGGCGCCAACGTGAAAAAGCCCCCACATGTCGCCATGGGGGGGGCTCTGAAGGTCTTTCTGGTATCAAGCGGCACGAGTCGTTGGGCCGACCATGCTTCTTGCCTTCTCCAGGGCTCGGTGCGCCAGCACGGCGGCCTGGGCATCAAGGTGGTTACTCGTCAGCCCGACATTGATACCGATCGCGTGCTGCTTGGTCCGAGCATCGGGGATGCGGATAGAGTGCTCGTTGATGGCCACGCTCACCTCGGCTTCCAGCATGGCGACGAACCCATAATGCTCGGTGGCCTCGGCACAACGCATGTGGTCCTCAGGGGTCGCCTCGTAATCGTGCTTCAAGGTGACCGTCACCGTGTAGGCCCCAGCGAAGCCCACAACAGAATCACCGATCATCGCGTAGGTATAGAACCGCTCCAGCTTCATCATCCATCTCCTCTCTCATTCCTGCGGGGTGCAGGTCTCGAGAGGAGGTAGGGAGGTCAATGACAGTGCTGGCGCCGGGAATCGGTGGCCACCATGCAGGCCGGTGGCCACCGTCAGACGAACGGGAGGCAGGAGGGGGTTATGCCGCTACCTGGGACAGCAGGGAGCGAACGTGCGGGTTGGCATCCCGCCCATCACCTTCCACGCCTTGGGCAGGGCGACGGAGCGCATGGCTCGCCCACAGCGCGACCGCGGCGGAACGGCTGACGCCTGCGTTGCAGTGGATCAGCAGTTTCACCGGCTGCCGGGCCTGCGCCCAATGGCCGATCCAGGCCGAGATCCGACGCGCATCATCCCGGGTCATCGGCTCCTCGCAGCCAAAGCCTTCCCCTGGCACGACATCATCGAACTGCATCGAGAGCACGTCCCCCCATCCCCTGGCCAAGCGGGGTGACCGCTCATCGACGCCATGGATGGACAGCACAACCGTATCCGCGGCGGCTTGCCGGCGTTCGATGTCGCGACGGCTGGTGTATTCGATGCTGGTAATCATGACGCTACCTCCGTTCGTGTGTTCATTGCGTCTAGCGCCAGCTGCTTGATATGGCCGGCGTAGCTCAGACGCTTCGCATACTCGGCATTCAGATCACGCCGAGCCTGTTGTGTCTCAAGTCGGTTGAAGGCGCCCTGGGTCTCGACCAGGACGGCCTGAGCGGCGGCATAGTACCGCGCCAGGCTGTCGCGACTTGGGTACATGGGGTGAGAGCGATGCCAAGACAAGCACTCGCTGGCCTCGCCGATGACGAGTGACCGCGAGAGAGGGTTGTCCAGGTAATGGCGGACCAACTGCTCTCTGGTTGGCTCCATCACGGGGCCGGGTCGCTGCATGGGGCCTCCCACATCATCCGCCAGCCGACACTTCAGCTGGCTTGAAGGGAGGTAGGGCGGTAGGTGACACAGCGACCAGAGGTGAGAAAGCCCCAACTAGCGAACTAGAAGGGGCTTGAAGGGTACTGCTAGGAATCAGATCAGCTCAAATGGCTTGGGCTGCTGATTTGCTGTGCGTGACAGCTTCCCCTGGGCAACATAACCACAGGGATTCCTCATGGAGGTTTCAGGACAGCTGACGTAAGCGCCCTCGCGTGATAGCCGAATAAGCCAGCGGGCCTTGTCCAAGCAGCCTGAAAACCAAACCGATGAGGTCTACGAAAGCAATTTTCTCGCTCTCATACCGTTCTACGAACGGCCTCGCCCATAAGATAGGGCGGCAGGTGACAGCTGGGAAGGCACCAGTTGGAAATTCGTGAGGTGAGACGTTCCTGGCAGGGCAGTACGACGGTCAGCCACTCCTACCCCGCGCATCCCTCAGCCGGCGCCAGGAGGTGCTGGCCATCGGCCGTTGCATCATTGACCTCCTGGCCGACCTCATAGGTCGCCAGCTGCGACGGGTGGAGAGGCTTGAGCTGCTGTTTCAGCGTGTCGCGATCCTGCACCTCGGGGTCGAGCCAGGCATCAGCGCCAGCAGCCACGACGACCGGCATGCGGCTATGAATCTGCTTCGCCACGCCCTGAGCCGGCTGAGTCACGATCGCGCACCCCAGCTCGCCATCAGCTCGCTTGGTGAAGACGCCCGCCAGAAGCAGCATGCCACTCGAGGCCCCGTGGAAGTAGAAGGGGAGCTTGCGCTCTCCCTCGTGCCGCCACTCGAACCAGCCGTTCACTGGCACGAGGCAGCGGTGGCGAGCGAAAGCGCCTTTCCAGAACCGGCTCGAGGCCAGGCTCTCGGCCCTGGCTACATGCGTGCGTGGCGCATCCTCTGGCGCCCACCTGGGCTTGAAGGACCACTGGAGGGTGGTCACTTCAGGGTCGCCCTCCGTGGCAGCGATCGCCACGATGGGGCCGCCCGGGGGGATGTTGTACCGGGCCGGTGGGAATGTTGCACCGGACGCCAGGGGGAAGCCGAAGCTCTCGGCCACCTGGCGAGGGTCATCGTAGAGGGCGAAGCGTCCACACATGGCTGCTGTTCACTCGATCATTCGGCCGGCTCACCGTACTGCTCGCGATAGTGTCTGGCTTCTTCACATTCCGGTGTCAGGCCTATCATGTCCAAAAGCTGGCGCTCCCAAGCGCCAGGTCGACGTGAGCCATCCGCGATGGCAACCGCCACCTCCTGCATCATCTCCTCAACCGTTCCCCATGGAATCGCGGCGCCATGCTGCTTCTGGAGCTTCGTCAGATACTCCAGCTCGGCATGGACATCGGCCGGCAGGGTGATTGTCAGCGGTACGGTATTGCTCTCCTCGACTGCCATCAGCGGGCTCCTCGTGGGCGGTTCGTGGTTTTCAGGATACCAGCCCCTACGCCGTGCGTAGCGCCAGCCCCATCCGGGATCGATCGCTGGTGCAGACATGGCGCACCCTTTCTATTTCGATAAAATCATTTCATCGAGGGAGAATCAGAACGGGGGATATTGTGGCCGCTGAAGTTATGAGTGAACTATCCGCTAAAATAATTCCGCTAGTCATCATAGTGTTCATTATTTCTTTGCCTATTATCATATTAAACGGGAAGAAAAAACATGGGCTGGCTCTGTTATACCTCCCGGTCTGGCTTATGGCCTTGGTATTTTCCATGAAAACTCTCCTTGGAACCTAGTTGCCAAGGCCTCCCAGAGAAAAGCCCCCAGGCAATGCCATGGGGGCTGAAGTGCAATCAAGCGACTCGCCACACACCTCGCTCGACCGGCGCAAACCAGTCATTGACGTAGAGCGTCTGGCGAACCTTCTCGCGCCAATGCTGACGACCCGCCAGCTTGTCCGGCGCATTCTCCGCTACCGCCTCGTACAGGCGCGACAGCGGAGCTTCACCTCCCAGCGACACCAGCGCCTGGCGTACCACGGCCTTCCATGACCCTCGCAGCCGACGCTGCTGGCTGTGAGCGATGCTGGAGAGCGTCGATAGCAGTGCCACGCTGCGATCAGGACGCTGCCACAGCAGGATGTACTCGTGAGCCACCCTGGGCAGCCGCATGCCCGCATACTGCCGTGACGCACTCTGGACGTTGTGCTGTGCCTTGATCAGCACGGCCCTCAGCTCGTCCGCAGGCATCCTGGCGATCGCATCAGCCTGGAAGGACCAGTAATGGCCATTCCGCCTCAGGTCGCCAATGATCGTCCCGTAGAAGCCACCATGGTTCACGGCCTCGCGCTGGTTCAGCAGAGCCTGCTGGAGCTTGTCCATGAACTCCTCAGGATCAGCGCAGCGCGACAGGTCATCCGGGTGCTCGCCGGGATAGACGTTCCCGCTGTACACGATCATGTCGTGATAGGGCGGGTGCGACAGGCAGAGATCCACCGGCTTCCCGGTGGCATCCAGGATGGAGTGCCGCAGGATGTTGAAACCCGAGTGAAGATCCAGGCCAAAGGCCTCGATCCCCATCTCTGAGGCCACCTCCACTGAGGTGCCACTGCCCACCATGGGGTCGCAGAAGGTCTCCGGGCGAAGCTGCTCGAAAATGTCCTTGTAGACATGCCCCGAACAGTTACCGCGCCAGCTCGACTTGCCCCACTTGCCACGGGTCGGGTGCGAAATTACAGACGTGCTCATGATCCATCTCCTCTCTCATTCCTGCCGGATGACAGGTCTCGAGAGGAGGTAGGGGCAGGCCTGACGGGCTAGAGGTCGACCTCCAGCCGGTCGCCGACCTCCACCCCCATGGCGTCGAAGGCGCCAGCATTCAGCTCCAGGGCCATCCAGAAAGGCACGCCGGCCGGATACCGAGGACAATCCTCACGCTGGCGGGTGCAGGGCGGCATCGTCTCCATCGACAGCACCCTCCCGCGCTTGTCGAGAAAGGCGATGTCGATGGGGAAACGGGTCTTGAACATCCAGAAGCGACTCTGCGCCGGCTGCTGTTCGTCGTAGGTGAAGAGCATCCCCGTGTTGGCGGGAAGCGAAGGGCGTTCCATCAGTCCCTGGCGCCGCTGGCGCGAGGTGCGTGCTACCTCAAGCGCCAGCTCATGGCGCCCATCCTGGGTTGCCAACTGGCCCACGACCTCCTGCATGACTTGGCGCTCTACCACCAGGGCCATCATCGCGATCCCAGTCAAGAATAGGGCGGTGATGCCGATACCAGTGGTCATCGATGGCGAGCTGCGGCGCGTCAACGTCGAGTGGGTCTGAGGCATGGTTACCTGGGGCTCCAATGATTCATATCGGGTTGCCCCATGGATAGGTCCGTGGCTGACGCTACCCAGGACAGTCAGGAGAGAGCAGTACATGCCGGCGACCCTGCCATTCGGCCGCTGGCTGCACAAAGCCCGATGGGTCGACACCGCAGCCTGGAAATACGCTCAAGCGTTTCACGAACAAGCCCGCCAAGTAGCGTTCCCGGCCGAAAGCGCCAGCGGCCAAGGGATCATCCGGTGGCAAGACTGGCCGCCCTGCTTCGGTGGGGATATTGCACACTGGGAGCCCGGTCCTCGAGGGATGCTCTGCCGCCGCGCTACGCTCGCGCCAGCCTCCCGCCTCATCACGACGGTATATCACGACGCCTTCAGCTGCTCGATACGAGAGATCACCAGCCTGGAATCCGGTAAGGGCGGTCTCACCACCTCGGCCACCCTCGACGCCTACGCGCTCAGCGAATGCTGCGGTCTCATCAACAGTGACCCTGCCTGGATAGAGAAACTGCTCGGCTGGCACGAGCTGAGGTTCAATGCAGCCCCTGGCGCGGGAGAGACACTGGAGAGCTTCAGCTGGCACGACCGCGGCTATCACCTGCTCAACCAGGGCGGCGCCCACCATTTTGCCGCTGCCCGTTATCTCGCTGGCTTCTACGCCCCGAGGTTCTGCATCAATGCCCCCCTGGCCAGGTACAGCATCAATCACGAGGCCGCCCAGGACATCCTCAACGCCTACGACATGTTCTGCGAGCCCGAGGACCAGGCAATGCTCGAGGCCTTCACGCACCGCATGGCCGCGGCAGGGGTTCCGCACGCAACGTGCCCAGCACCGCCGCCTTGGGACGGGACATATCGCCTGCTGCTGCTGCCCCGGGATAACCGGAAAGCCGCTGGCGCCGCGGCGGTGCTGCGCGAGCACGACTGGTTCGATGTCAGCGCTCTACTGAAAAGCCAGGCAAACCCATAGGGGCGAGGCACGTGCCTAACAGTGCCCTGAGAAGCTGAATGCTCACGCCTATACAGGCCGTCCACCTCCATAATGGAGGATGCCAGAAAAACCGGAACCAGTGGAATTGATACGCAAGACTGGCATATTGCAGTCTTCATGCGATCGTAAACTGGAACTTATGTTGACTCAGCACTGAATTGGAAATCTTGGGCTGGATCTAGTGTACATCCAGGAATAATCAACCGAGAGACACCGTAAAGAGGCGCGTTTGACGCGCTGAGGAGCTGATGTCATTAATCGTGCATTCTTTTCCTAACCTATAGGCTTAAAGAAGGGTGTCCAGACGCTGAGACAAACTCCGTGCCTCAAGGTGTTCCAAACGGAATAGCATACCAACTCGCCCTTTGGCGCTGTTCCACGCTTTGAGATTTTCTGGAGTCATTCCATCTCTGCCGACAGCTTTCTCCAGGTTATGGACAGCCGAGCGAATTCTTTTTCGTTCGGCCTTTCCAACTGCTGGATAGTTTCCAGCTGCAACCAGCCCAGTAACTTTAAGTTTTTGTCCTTTTCGGCAGACTTGACTCTTGGAGCGTTTAGGGCGACAGCCCTTTGATGCCAGCATCCTGTACACCTTTGCCCTGGCCTCGCCGATAGTGCTGTTTGAAACTTGGTGGTGGGACGAATAACTCACATCATCAACGAACCGGGAGTATGTCAGGCCCATGTTTCCGAGGTCCTCAACCAGCTTTGCTTCCTTGTCCCAGAATGCCAGGTTGGCCAGATAACTACTCGTCCTTGCCCCCTGCGGCACGACGCAGTGGCGTGTCGTCAACTTCGTAAGTAATTCCGAAACATCTGGAGAAAAACCAAAGAACCTGAGCCAGATCGTGAACACCAACTGGCTTTCGAGAGAAGGATAAAAGTCCGCAATATCATCTAACACCAAGATCGAGGCCCCCGTATGGAGCGCCGCGTTTGATACATGGTCGCGGGGGAACTCAGTGTCTCGAATTCCTCCTTGCAAGTATCGCGGAAAACGCACCTTGCGTAGAATTTTTTTGACGATCTGGTGCTGTATTCGCTTCAGTTCTGGATAAGCATCATAGGTCATCCGAGGACTGCCATCTCTCTTCGTTTGAGGGACAGGACGATACGAGCCGGAAGCAATCTTTGCAGTTGCTTTCAGACTCTCCAGCGGTGTATTCAGCAGAAGGGCGAGGTGTTGAGGGTCAATGATGGCATTGTGAGGGTATGTCGGAGTTAGCTTGCAGATGGATCTCACGCGGACTCCCTCATCAGGTTCAGAGCAGCCGCAGAGAGCTTTTCCTTCAGATCTGGAGTAAACCCACTCAACTCATCTTCATCGGCAGCAAGGAAGAGCAACAGAGTCATGGGTACATTCAGGCCTTTAGCTATTTTCTCCAAGGCGGATAGGCCAGGATCTGATCGCTCCCCCCGCTCAAGCAACGAGAGATAGGAAATTGACACCCCAGCCCGCTTAGCTAACTCCCCTTGAGTTAGCTTACGCTGCTGGCGGCATAGTTTGATCGCGTAACCAACGTTCATTTAGTGAGACCAGTAGTATCGCCTGGATTGGATATGCAGATTAGATGAGCGAAATACCAAGTGAATTCGGGAGGTTATAAACCCTTGGTGAGTTGTCTTTTTGTATAATCCTTTGCGGCGCCTTTTTGCATTTCTTCCCAAGAAGAGTAAGAAGTATTTTTTGAAACAAATGCATCCCATTCCTCGTCAGGGATGGCCGCAAAATCCTCTGCCGACTCTACTTTAAACCCGCTAGCGTCAAGCATATCTTCAAAACTGGAATAGGTAGAGCACTGAGCCATGAATGCTGGTGAAAGCATGTCTACCAATTTCACCTGGCTATTGGATTGAAACTCTTCCATATTCTTTTTCAGTTTGTCTAAGCCACTAGTGTCAAAATTAGAAGACATGGGCAAATACCTCGCAGAGACTAAAGGTGAGTTAAAGTGGTGGTTTGCTGTGTCACATCAAGTCCTCAAAGAGCGCCTTGATCACTGGAAGATACTTCAACGCTTCACCTAGCTTGGCTAGAGCGGCACCCGCCCTTGCTGGCTTTGGATCGGTTATCAGAGTTTCCTCCAGAATCGTAATTGCCTCATCCAGTCTATCAGTAACGCGAGCATCTACGTCGTCGTGCATTCCCGACCGCACCTGCTTCAGCAGGTCAACAGTCATGATTAAACGTGCAGTATCCATTTGGAATACCTCGTATCTCATCGGGCGGAATTGCCCCGCCGTCAAGCAATTGAGCCGATAAGGAACGCGTAGATGCTCCAGCAAACCACCGTTCAGCTCCTTGTCAGAGGAGCTTCCCGCCGTACAATACTGCTGATCGCCTGGTCACTGGATCACCGGGCAGCAGGACCGTTGTGCGGCAAGTGAACCCTGGGTGAACTACTCCCTGGGTTGACCAACTAGGTTGGCCCGCTTGCAAGCTCAATCGAGGTATATCAACACGTTTAAAGAGCACCTGGGTGGTACACCCAGCCTACGGGACACAGTAACTGATATTTTACTGCCAGTCAATTCCTGAGCAGTCTGGGTACTAAAACTCCAGAGTGGGCTTTCAACATTCTCATGGCCGAGGGTTGCGCTTATCCAAGCAGTAAGCCCGGCAGGAGGAGGTCCGGTAGCTTAGGATGCCGTTTCCAGACCTTCCTACATTGTCATGTAAGTCTTTGATTCAAATATGATACTAGGGGTGGTCGGCCGGTCACCCCAGCTGCTCGCTGGTGAGCGGGATCTCGCCCTCCCGGATCTTGATCACCACACACGTCTCATAGGGGTTATCCGGGTAGGGTGAGCCGGCTTCCGACACCTCGAGGCCCCGCTTGCGCAGCGCCGTGATAGCCCTCCGGTTGGGGCCACCATCCGGGCCGAACAGCACCTCGCCGCCCAGCTGCTCGATCTGCTCGAGCAGGTCGCCAGTGGCTTCATCGGTGACGCTCACGAACTCGCTGTCGAGGAGGTTCAGTTCGTCGTCGGGGTTGTATATCTCATGGTTGTCGAGAGCCGTCACGGCCCGCGCCAGCGCATCAATGCTCATCCTGTGGCTCCTTTCGTGGTTGCGATCGCCCGTGGCCATACCGCGCCTTCGGACACTATTCTCTATGGTGCTGCGGGCGAGGCTTTGCAAGCACCGTGCTTGGCTGGCGCCAGCACCACCAACCGGAGAGGGGGACAGGCATGACCTCAGTGAGGATGGATGACATCACGACGCAGGCACTCGAGAGGCTTGTCGCCGTCGCCTTGAGCGATACCGGGCAATCCCGGCGCTGCGCCGACTTCCTGTTGGCGTGGTACAACGCCGCGGAGAACGGGGGCTTTGACCTCACCACCCTCTGGGGAATGGATGACGAGCTGGCCAGTGCGTGCGGCGTGGTATTCCTGTGGGTGGCGAGCCATCGCGCCTATCCCGATGATCTCGGCTATGGGGAGGTCTTCCAGCGGATCTGGGCGCTCTGGCGAGCCGGTAGTGAGCAGGCCGGCTGAGATATGAAAAAGCCCCAGCCTCAGAAGAGGAGGGGCTTGAGAAAGGATCGAGCGATCCGGTAGGTCACACTTCAGTGCTGCCTACCCACTGGGAGCCGAGAAAGGCCTCAACGCCATTCTCGACTTCCTGGGGCAGCATCTGTGCGATGCCATCCCCCGTCTCGACCAAGGCCTCATGGGTCCATGGGCCAGACGGTAGGACGCGCAGCAGCACCTTGCTGCGATCAAGATCCATGATGGTCAACGCCTCGAGCTGATGTCCCGACAGGAGATCAGGCTCACCGGGTCGTTGATCCGTCACAAACGTGATGCTGGACATGCTTTCCTCCAGAGGGCCACAGGCCCGTTCGTCTATGTGGATCATGCCGATCCGGCAGCTCACCAGCAGTACCACTCCTGGATCTTCCTCGAGAGCTGGTCGGCTTGCTCCCAGCTCCAGAACTTGGCGTTCATCAAGGGAACGGCCACCATGCCAGCCTTTGACAAGGCTCGGGTCAGGTATGCCGTGCAGACGTACCCCTCGCTGTTGCCATGGCGCACCTCCGTCATCATGCCGACCGTGGAGGTGTGAGCCGGACACTGGCACAACGCCACCACCTCATTCAGGCCATCCTTGAATTGCAGCAGGTCAGAGACCCACTCGTGTTCAGGCAGCATGACGTTGCAGTATCGTTGCGCCCGGTCTTGCAGTTGCGAGGCAATCTTCAGGATCTCCTCGCCCCCCAGGTCGTTGATCCGAGGCAGGTCGATCAGGCGGTCCTCGAGTAGGGTCACTTGGTCTCCGAGGCGAGCAGGCGTATAGCCGCTCAGCTCTTGAACCATGGTCTCCTGTGAGGCCGGCTGCTCGGTGATCACCACCTCAACCTGCTTGTCCTCCAGCGCCAGCTGCACAAGGCGGGAGGCCACGGGCTCCGTGAGGTAGACGCTGGTGGCATCGACAAAGCACTTGCGCGAGATAGCATTGTCGATCCCCAGGCCTTTCACGATGGGCTTCGGCACTTCCAGCCATGCCTGGCCAGCGTCGGCGTCATGGTGGCGGACTGCATTGATGGTCTTCATTGGGCTTCTCCTCTCATTCCTGCGGGATTGCAGGTCTCGAGAGGGGGTAGGGGTGGGGGTGACGCTTGCCGAGGCTCCTGACCGCCCCGGGAAGGGAAAGGGCACCATCCTCGGATGGTGCCCTTGAAGCAAACTACTCGAAGTGAGAGTCATCCCACATCGCAATGCTAACCTCGCCATCGGCAAGGCCCATGCAGACTATGCCGCTTATATCGAGCGGTGAGTCTTCATCGTCAGGGTCGGTCAAACGGTCCCAGTCACGGGCGCATTCGTACCTCGCCTGCTCCTCAGCTGCCACCAGCTCCTTGTCGCGGTCCTCCTGAGCATCAACCTCGATGGAGCTGATCCAGACCGTTCCGGTGCCATTGCTCTCCTGACAGAAGGCGGTGTAGGTCCGGGTCGCTGGCGCCTCACTGGAAGCATCTGTGTCGTCAGCCAGCTGCTTGGACAGCGCCGCTGAGGCATCACCCTTGAGCAACCTCTCCAGGTCATCGATCTCTTCGGGCGAGTACCCATCCTTGCTGGCATGGTGGGGAACGTACTCGGCGAGATCCGATTCGCCGCGGCCAACCAGCTGCATGATGTCAGCCCACTGGGCGTCAGTGAGGGTGGCTGTCTTCATCGTCATGGTGCTTTCTCCTCTCATTCCTGCGGGATTGCAGGTCTCGTGAGGAGGTAGGGAAGGGGATGACACAAGGCGGCAGGCCGGTGCCTGAGGGAAGGTGGGGTGGGGGGTGTCCGGCCAGGATCACCTCCCATCCCAGTGAAGCACGCAGTCGAGATGCGCGTTATGCAGAACAGTCGAAGTAGGCCTCATCGAGCATAGCCGGCTCGACACCTCCCTCGAACAAGCCTATGCAGGCGATGGCGCTGGTGTCTGGCGTCGACATGCAGGGCGCGTACTCCACGCCACGCTCCCATGCCCCCGCGCAGGACTCCTTGGCTTTCTGGATAGCCATTTGGTGCTCTACCTCGCGATCGGCCTGAGGCGTGACTTGCACATACTCAATGCGCAAGTCCCACTCCCCGGCCATGTCTTTGCAGATTGCGGTGTAGACCTTCGGACGTGCCGCCCACAGCCTATCCAGGATGTCGTCGTGTGCGCTCATGATCCATCTCCTCTCTCATTCCTGCCGGATGCAGGTCTCGAGGGGAGGTAGGGCGCCCACTGTCAGCCAGCCACGCTCAGCGGGCACAGGAGACCGCTCTCGCGGATGTCGGCGACACGAACAGGCCCAAGGCCATCTATATCCTTCAGCGCCGCCACAGAGCCCCAGGGGCGTCCCTCGGCGACAAGCTCGGCCCGGGCAGGACCGATGTGGGGCAGCCCCTCCAGGGCACCCTCCGGGCTCTCGTTGAGGTCTATGCAGCTCAGGTCGGACGGCGCCACGTCTTCGCTCGGTGTGGCGTCAGTGCCAGGCCAGGCATAGAGCTGAATCTCAGCGCCATCGGTGGCCAGGAAAATCGGCGCGTGGTCGGAGACCCTGGACCGAGCCTCCTCGTGGTTCATGCCCAGCAAGGTGGGAAACGGGATCACACCAGTATCGCTGATGGAGAGTTCGTTCGGGTTGAGCCAGAAGTTGTCGTAGAGGTGCCGGTACACGCCGGTCTCATGCGCCAGCGTGGTCGCCACACGATTCAGCGCGGGAGAGGCGCCAGCAGATCGCAGAGGCCCCCAGGCCTCGTGCTCCGGTTCCAGGTTGAAGTCGCCGGCCAGGACTCGCGGCGTGTCTGGGTAGACCTCCTCCAGCCATCCCCAGTAGTCGGCCAAGGCCTCCACCTCCCGCGCACGTTCGCTGACGCTATCCCCATAGATGACATGCAGGTTGGCCAGCGCCAGCTCCTGCCCCGTCTCGCGATCGCGGAACATGGCTGAGTAGGGCTCACGGGCGAACACGTCATCATGATCCAGGAACACCACTGCCCCCTCAGCGTACTCCACCTCCGACAAGCGCCAGACAAAGCCGTAGTGCTCCCGGTAACGCTCCCCCTCGCCAAGGGAATGGCTGGCCATGGCTCCCCAGGCTTCGCCGGTTGTCGACTCGAGGTGGGCGACCAGCTCCTCGAGGGCGCTCTCGTCCATCAGCTCCTGCAAGGCGATGAGGTCCATCGACTGGGCGACATGGGCGACCTTCTCGACTTCCTTGCCGTTGTCCCAGCCGAGTTGGCGCACATTCCAGCTACCCAGGATCATGTCGGCTGGCGCCAGGGTGGGAGAGAGCGCCAGCACAGCACTGGCAATCGTGATGGGGGCTTTGAACGTCATGGTTCCTCCGTGCTTAGGATTTATCGCCCCGTGTCGGTTGTGACGCATCGGGGCGCTGGTCTAACTGGCCACGCAACGCCTCTTCACGGGCGTGCGAGACCGCGAGTTCTGTCCGCGTATCGGCCAGCTCTTGCCTGATCCCCTTCAGCTCCTCGATCTGCTCCCGGGCGGTCTTCAGCTCGGCGTTTGCCTCACTGGCCGAGGCCCTGAGTTGGTCGATGGTGCTTCGTAGGCTGGCGCTCTCTTCCTTCAGCTCGTCGTTCCGCTTGGCGGTCGAGGCTTGCTCCGAGCGCAGGCTGGCCTGCTCCTGCTGGAGCGAGGACAGCTCCTGGCTGACCTCTTCCAGGGTCTGCTGGAGGCGTGATTCCCGTTGATGGGCGGCTTCAAGCTCTCTGGTGGTGCTCTTGAGGTCACTCTCGACGGTGGCCAACTGGTTGCCGATCGAGGCCTTGTCCTCGCGCAGCTGATCCACGGCCGACTGCAACTGCTGTACCTGGCCCCGAGCTGTCTCCAGCTGTTCGCTTTGCCGGCTCAGCTGGCCATGGAGATCGTTGACACGCTCCATGGCGTCCTCGGCGCGTTGCTTGGCGGTAGCCGTTTCGGTGGCCAGGGTCTGGTTGTCTTCCGTCAGCCGTGCAATTTGCGCCTTATCATGTTCGTGGTCCTCCCGCATGGACGTGATGCGAGCCTCAAGCCGCTCGATTTCCCTGAGGGCTTCATCGCGCTCGTCATGAGCGGCCTTCAGCTGCTCATTCGACTGGGCGCGAATCCTCTCAACATCCTCATCCGCCAGCTGGCTGGCGCTGCGCCACAGCTCGGCACCAACGCGCTCGAGGACCGTGCGAATCTCCTTGGGCATGTCCCGGATGGCGACGGCCGTGACCATCTGGCTCTCCCTCCACTCCCGCATGACCGGCGAGATATGGGATAGGGAGCCGCCGCCCAGGCGCTCCCGGACCTGCTCATTGGTGGGCTTGTCCACGCCTTCCGCTACCAGCTCTTCCGCGGCCGCTACAATGCGCTGTTGGATCTCAGGCTTGATCGTCATGCCTCTCTCTCCCGGTGTATGTATTGTATGTATGTACTGTACATATAATACATACATAGCGCCAGGGAAAACTGCCGCCCAGAAAAAAAGCCTTCCCGGGGGGGAAGGCTGTTGAATGGGTGTTGCTATCACGCAACCGCAGTAGCGGCTGGTGACTCCGGGGCTTCATCAAGCATCCCGCACTCTTGTGCGAGCTGTTCAATGAAGGTGACCGCCTTCTGTGCATCAGACAGAGCACGGTCCAGCTCCTTCGCCTGATCGCCAGTGAGCCGTGAGGCCCAGCCGGTGAGGTAGGACGCGGAGTTTTCCGGGGTGGCAGGCAGGCCGAAACGCATAGCAGCAAGCCAGGCGCCAGCTTCCGCCACCACCTCCTCTCGAGCGCGATCGCTCTTGTCGCGGTTCAAGCGGTTGGCAGCGCCAGTCGCATGAATCAGCTCATGCAGCCCAGTCGCCGCAATTTCGCTGACTTCATGGAACTGCTCAGGGCGAGGCAGGCGGATGCCGTCCGTAGAGGGCCGGTAGTAGGCCTTGTCGCCTCCCCAGGTCAGAGCTACCCCTGAGGCCTCAATCAGCCGCGCAACGAACTGCACGGGCTCTGGTTGGGCCTCAATGACGGGGGGCTTGGCAGCCTCCGTCAGCGGGTCAGCCAGCTGCTGCTCGTTGAAGACGTAGAAGATACGGTTCACCGGGATGACCTTCTCCTCGATTTTGCCGTTCTCGTCCTTCTCGCGCTTCTTGTGGAACTTCCAGAATTCCACCGGAGTGCCCTTTTCCCCCTTGCGAGGGTGTGTGCCGAGATCCTTCGCTTGCTTGAAGGTGACCCAGGCAGGGCTCGTGTAGCCGAATCGATCTGCTGCGACCCAGAGGCTCACGATGTTCGACCAACCCGTATACACGCGGCCTGAAGAGGCGTTGTAGGGCTGGCTCACATCCGTGTCACCGGGCTTCCAGGGTTTCTGCCAGGGGGCGGTGCCTTCCTTCAGGCCCTGGATGAGTGCTTCCCGAATGCCGTCGATCGCACGCTTGCTCTTGCTCATGATCCATCTCCTCTCTCATTCCTGCGGAATGCAGGTCTCGTGGGGAGATAGGGCGGGTGGTGACATGAAGAGCGGCCACGTCAGTGATCTCCCTATCTCTGGGTGAGGCCCGGCAACGGGTATGAGAGAGAGGAGAATGTGATGAAGCGCACGAACCAGATGGATCTGTTCGCAGTATCCGAGCCGGCTGAGGTCTATGCCTTCCCTGGAAAGGGGCTTGCAGTGGACCCTGGCCAGCGCAAGAAGGAAGAGGACGCTGTGATAGCAGAGGCTTTGCGGATCATCGAAAAGCGGTTTTATGGCAAGTACCAGGACTTTAACGCCGTTTTCAATCGGCCGAACATCACCCTGGACTACCTGACGATTCGCTATGCCACAGTACCCTATGAGGTCTTCTCGGTTAGCTGGCTGGATTCCCAGCATCGGCTGATCCAGCATGAGGAGCTGTTCCAGGGCACGCTTAACAGTGCCTCGGTCTATCCGCGTGAG
Organism: Vreelandella sp. L-15; assembly: GCF_056857635.1. Lineage (NCBI taxonomy): Bacteria > Pseudomonadati > Pseudomonadota > Gammaproteobacteria > Oceanospirillales > Halomonadaceae > Vreelandella > Vreelandella sp. L-15. The sequence goes on from NZ_JBSXNN010000048.1 coordinate 25,349, forward strand.
ATAGCTCGCAGGGCTCTTGAGGTGAATGCTGGGGCTGTGATCCTCACGCACAACCACCCTTCGGGTTCGATTGAGCCGAGTCATGCAGATCGTCAGATCACTAAGCGCATCCAGGAGGTCCTTGGGTTGCTCGACGTGAAAGTGCTTGATCACATCATCGTGGCAGGCACGGACTGCACGAGCTTCGCTGAACAAGGCTTGATGTAGCGATTGCGGCTCAGCCGCTTTCAAAGCCCCTCTGGCAGTTTTGCTGGAGGGGCTTTTTCATGGTGCGCCAGGCATGGCGCGCAGCGCCAATTAGGCGCTATCCGGTCCGCCGTGGTGGTTGGCCGGATGACTTGGGGGTGAAAGTCCCCTACGGACCCTGATAGCGGGAACCGTTAGCTGAACAGCAAGGGTGTTCGTCG
>NZ_JBSXNN010000049.1:0-8096 GCF_056857635.1 Vreelandella sp. L-15
GTTTTCCTTTTGGTTCATGGTGTTAGGGGTAACAACATGATACCGGCGGGAAAGCCCCCGATCTCGTTGATAGCACTGAAATTTTCAACGCTATTCAGGCAGTTACAGCACCACCTGTGGAAAAGTGGGGAGACGCTAGACAGGCGACCAGGCACAGAGTAAGCTGAATACAGCAGATGCCTCTTTATAAATAGCCACCAACTAGGTTAACCCAATGAGTCACGACCATGTGCATATACCCCCCGAGACCAAGGATAAACGCGTTGCCATCGCCATCTGGGCGAACGGGATCCTGACCCTGGCTCAGATTGGGGGAGGTATCTTTGCCGGCAGTCTCGCCCTTATCGCGGACGCCTTGCATAACTTCTCTGACATGGCCGCACTCGTCATCGCGTTCGCGGCGCAAAAAATTGCGCGCCGCCAGGCTGACGCAAGGATGACCTTTGGCTACGGACGCATTGAAATCGTTGCAGCTCTCATCAACTACACTACCTTGATCATTATCGGGATCTACCTGGTTTACGAAGGTGGCATGCGGATAATCGATCCTCCAGAGGTAAAGGGCTGGTGGGTCGTCTGGCTTGGTGGTATCGCTCTGGCTGTGGACGCCTTGACAGCGTTGCTCACCTATTCGATGCAGAAAGACAGCGTCAATATCCGTGCACTGTTTCTTCACAATCTGTCGGATGCACTCGCGTCGGTCGCCGTGGTCATTGGCGGGACTCTTATTTTGCTCTACGACATGCGCTGGGTTGATCCTGCCATCACCATCGGTATCGCGGGCTATATTCTCTACCTGGGCCTGACAGAAATCGGCGGCACCATCAGAACACTCATGCTGGGTAGCCCGGTGGACATCGATACCGATGCCGTCATTGTTGCCCTCTCCAACATCGAAGGCGTTATCGACCTTCACCATGTGCATTTTTGGCAGATGGGCGAACACGATGCCTCGCTGGAGGCCCATGTGATTATCGAGGAAAGTGCATGGGATCAGCTTGAGAATATCAAATACAGGATAAAACAGGCTCTGGCGCAGGAATTCAACATACGTCATTCAACACTGGAATTCGAGCACCCGGACCACATGCACAAGGATGCCCACACCTATGGGCACGGTTGACAGAAAATTCTCCATAAGCATCGGCGAGAGCGGCGACTATTTTAATAGGCCGCCCAGGCGCGGAATTTTGCCGGCATGAATCCGAGCAGCGAGAAAGGACCAGAGACTAATAGCGCAGTTGCAGAATTCGCCGGGCGCCATTCAGCACAATCAGCCCGATGATCAGACCAATAACCAGGTCGGGATAACGGGAACCCGTCCAGGCGACCAATACACCGGCGACGATAACGCCCACATTGGCGATGACATCGTTAGCGGAAAAGATCCAACTTGCTTTCATGTGTGCGCCGCCGTGCCGGTTTCTTGCGATAAGCACCAGACACCAGACGTTGGCCGCCAGGGCCACAAGACCAAAACCCATCATTAACGCGGATACGGGTTCGCTGCCGAAAACAAATCGCCGCCCGACTTCAGCCAGGACTCCCAGCGCCAGAATCAACTGCAGCCAGCCTGACAAATGCGCCGCGCGCAGCTTGGTGCGAAGGCTGTTCGCCACCGCATAGAGGGCGACGCCATAGACCGCGGCATCAGCAAACATGTCCAAAGAATCCGCTATCAAGCCAGTGGATTGCGCCAGCCAGCCTACCGTCAGTTCAACCACGAACATAACGCCGTTGATGGCCAGCAACCACTTCAGTATACCGGCTTCGACCTGGGCGGTTGCCTCTTCCTTCTCCCTGGCCAGGACTAAATCCTCTTCCCCCGCCGGGGTGGTTTTTTCGAGCGTGGCACCCAGCCCCAGGGAACGCATCCTCTCCTCGATGGCAGCCCCATTGTCGCCATGGAATACCCGCACCTTCCGATTCGGTGTATCGAACTCCAGTAAAACCCGGGGCTCAATACTGTCCAGAGCCATGCGGATCATCCCCTCTTCCGACGGGCAGTCCATTTTTGGTACCCGGTAGTCACTGACATAGCCATGTTGAAAAGCCGTATCAGTATTCGCTATCCCAGAAGTGGGGGCACTGGCAATCTTGTTGCTCTGGCAGTTGTCATTACACGGGTCAGACATCGAAAAAAGCCCTTGAGAATGTACAGACGGTCACTATAAACTCTATAACAACTATAGAGTCAATCGGAATATTGAGAGATGATAAAAATCGGCGAACTGTCGAAAGTGACTGGCTGCTCCGTGCAAACCATCCGGCATTATGAAAAGGAACAATTGATTGCCTCCGCAGAACGCAGTGAAGGTAATTTTCGCCTGTACGATGAAGTTGCCGTTGAGCAATTACTGTTCATCAAGCACTGTCGCAGCCTGGATCTCAGTTTGCCGGAGATCCGGCAATTATTGGGATTAAGCCGTTCCCCCGGCGCACAATGTGATGACGTGAATCGGATGATGGATAGGCATATCGAGCAGGTGGAGGCGCGTATCCAGGAACTAACCAAACTGAACGAGCAACTGAGAATGCTGCGCCGCAGCTGTTCAAACCGTCGGACAGTCGAGCAATGCGGCATATTGCGGAATTTGTCGGCTACTCCGGTTTCGAGCGGCTGACACCCGGTTCCAAAAACTCTCCTGAACGTTCTGTAACAGGGGCATTTTTCCAGCGTGGGCGCCGACCGCAATGGTGAGAGAAGAACTGCACAGCGGAAAACCGGTCAGTCTGTTGAATGACTGGTTTACCACCTATGACGGCTATTACCTGTATTACCCGAGTCGCCGTCAATCATCCCCGCTGTTTCGCTTGCTGGTGGATGCACTGAGGTTCAAATAGAAAAACCGGGTAATTCCAGGTAATTAATCAAAGTCCAAAAACAAACAACCCGGCAATGGCGCCGGGTTGAATGAACGCCTGTCATTGACAGACGGTTACCAGAGAGTGCCCGTCGTTGCCGGCTACTCCCACTCAATCGTAGCAGGCGGCTTACTGCTCACATCATAAGTCACCCGCGAAACGCCTTCCAACTCGTTGATAATCCGGTTGGAAACCTTCTCCAGCAGCTCGTAGGGCAGGTGCGCCCAGCGGGCGGTCATGAAGTCGATGGTTTCGACGGCGCGGAGCGCGATGACCCATTCGTAGCGGCGGCCGTCGCCAACCACGCCTACGGATTTCACCGGCAGGAACACGGCGAAGGCTTGGCTGGTTTTTTCGTACCAACCGGCGGCGCGCAGTTCTTCGATGTAGATGGCATCCGCGTCGCGCAGAATGTCGGCGTACTCTTTCTTCACTTCGCCGAGAATGCGCACGCCCAGGCCGGGGCCAGGGAATGGGTGACGGTAGACCATATCGTAGGGCAGGCCGAGTTCGAGGCCGAGTTTGCGCACTTCGTCTTTGAACAGTTCGCGCAGCGGCTCGACGAGCTTGAGCTTCATGGTTTCCGGCAGGCCACCCACGTTGTGGTGGGATTTGATCACGTGCGCTTTGCCGGTTTTCGAGGCGGCGGATTCGATCACGTCCGGGTAGATGGTGCCCTGTGCCAGGAACTCCACGCCTTCAATTTTGCTGGCTTCTTCATCGAACACGTCGATAAAGGTGTTGCCGATGATTTTGCGCTTGGCTTCCGGGTCTTTCTCGCCTTCCAGCTTGCTGAGGAACAGCTCTTCGGCGTCCACGCGGATCACCTTCACGCCCATGTGCTTGGCGAAGGTTTCCATCACTTGGTCGCCTTCGTTTTTACGTAGCAGGCCGTTATCGACGAATACGCAGGTGAGCTGGTCGCCAATCGCTTTGTGCAGCAGCGCAGCCACAACGGAAGAGTCGACGCCGCCGGAAAGGCCCAGCAGTACGTGGCGGTCGCCGACTTGCTCGCGTACGCGCTGTACTTGGTCTTCGATGATTTGGGCAGGGGTCCACAGTTTCTCGGCTTTACAGATATCCAGCACGAAGTGCTCAAGAATCCGCTGGCCCTGTAGGGTGTGGGTCACTTCCGGGTGGAACTGTACGCCGTAGAACTGCTTCTCTTCCCAGGCCATGGCCGCAATCGGACAGCTCGGGGTAGAGGCGGTCACGGTGAAGGTGTCGGGGGCTTTGGCGACTTTATCGCCGTGGCTCATCCATACATCCAGCAGCGCGTTGCCGGTGGCGGCGTCTACGTGGTCTTTGATGTCTTTGAACAGCGCGGTCTCGGCGTCGATTTGAATCTGGGCGTAGCCAAACTCACGCTGGTTAGAGCCTTCTACCTTGCCGCCTAGCTGCTCGGCCATGGTTTGCATGCCGTAGCAGATACCAAATACCGGCAGGCCCATTTCGAACACGCACTGTGGGGCGCGGGGGGAATCCAGCTCGGTGACGGATTCCGGGCCACCGGCCAGGATGATGCCGTTAGGGTTGTATTCGCGAATCTCTTCTTCGGTGATATCGAAGGCGCGGATTTCAGAGAATACGCCGATTTCACGTACCCGGCGGGCGATCAGCTGGGTGTACTGGGAGCCAAAGTCGAGAATCAGGATCTTATGGGCGTGAATGTCACTCATGGCGGAGCCTCTATAACGCGGAACGGCCGCATTGGCTAAAAAGCAAGCGGCGGGGCAATGCCCGCCGCCGTGTAACTTAAAGCGCTGGTTAGCTCACCCGATAGTTGGGGGCTTCTTTGGTGATCTGCACGTCGTGAACGTGGGACTCGTTAAAGCCAGCGCCGGTAATCTGTACGAACTCGGGCTTGGTGCGCATTTCCTGAATGTCGCGACAGCCGGTGTAACCCATGGAGGCGCGCAGGCCGCCCATCAGCTGGTGAACGATGGCGCTCATCATGCCCTTGTAGGGTACGCGGCCTTCGATGCCTTCCGGCACCAGCTTTTCGGCTCCGGCGTCCTTGTCCTGGAAGTAGCGGTCGGCGCTGCCCTGGCTCTGCGACATGGCACCCATGGAGCCCATGCCACGGTAGGCTTTGTAGGTACGGCCTTGGTAAAGCTCAACTTCGCCCGGTGCTTCTTCGGTACCGGCCAGCAGGCCACCCACCATCACGGCGCTTGCGCCAGCGGCAATGGCTTTCGCCAAGTCGCCAGAGAAGCGTACGCCGCCATCGGCAATCAGCGGAATGTCGAACTCTTTCAGCGCTTCGGCTACGTTGGAAACGGCGGTGATTTGCGGTACGCCAACGCCTGCCACAATACGCGTGGTGCAGATAGAGCCGGGGCCGATGCCTACTTTCACGGCGTCTGCGCCTGCTTCGGCCAGCGCTTTGGCAGCGGCGGCGGTGGCGATGTTGCCGCCGATCACTTGAATCTCGGGGAAGTGCTCTTTGATCCAACGAACGCGGTCAATCACGCCCTGGGAGTGGCCGTGGGCGGTGTCAACGATGATCACGTCAACGCCGGCTTCGGCCAGTGCGGCTACGCGGTCCGGAGTTTCCGGGCCGGTGCCGACCGCTGCGCCTACTAGCAGGCGGCCGTCGCTGTCTTTAGCGGCCATCGGGTAGGTGCGGGCTTTTTCGATGTCTTGGAAAGTCACCAGGCCGCGCAGATGGAAGGCGTCATCGACAATCAGCATTTTCTCAATGCGGTGTTCGCGCATCTTGGCTTTGCTAGTTTCAAGGTCGGTGCCTTCTTTCACTGTTACCAGCCGCTCGCGGGGAGTCATAATGTCGGCAACGCTGTCGCCCACGTTAGGCTGGAAGCGCATGTCGCGCTCGGTCACGATGCCTACCAGGGTTTCTCCTTCTACCACTGGGAAGCCGGAGAAGCCGTTTTCGCGGGCCATGGCCAGCAGGTCTTCCAGCTTGGCTTTGGGGCTAACGGTGACCGGGTCTTTGACGATGACGCTTTCGTGCTTCTTCACCTTGCGCACTTCAGCGGCCTGTTGCGCCATGGTCATGTTCTTATGGATGATGCCGATGCCGCCTTCCTGAGCCATCGCAATGGCTAGACGCGCTTCAGTTACAGTATCCATTGCAGCGGAAAGCAGGGGAATATTCAGGAAGAGATTGCGGGTCAGGCGGGTTTTGAGGCTGACATCCTTTGGCAGAATGTCGGAGAAGCCGGGAACGAGGAGTACGTCATCGAACGTAAGCGCTTCTTGGGCCATACGTAGCATAGCGGCAACACCCATTGAGAAGTGGGAAGATGGGGCGTAAAAAGTTAATCGCCTATTATAACGTTTTGAGGGCCGCCCCAGCAATGCAGAGTCGCGGTTAGGCTTATACCAGTTGCTAATGACGCTCGAAGCCCTGCGGGAATAAGCGCCGCTGGCAAGGCTCACGCACCTCGTTTGAGGTATCGTGTCATCCACGAAATGATCACCAAGGCCAACGATGGAACCGACAAGCACATCACCCACTCCCAAAGCGCTCTCCGTGAGCCAGCTGAACCAGCGCGCCAAGCAAACCCTGGAGCGCGATGTGGGGGAAGTGTGGGTAGAGGGCGAGCTTTCTAATGTGTCTCGCCCGGCCTCGGGGCATATCTATTTCACTTTAAAAGACGACCGGGCGCAGATTCGCTGTGCGCTGTTTCGTCAGCGGGCGCGCTTTGTGGCCGCCCCCATGCGCGATGGCGACCAAGTGAAGCTACGCGGGCGGGTCTCGCTGTTCGAGCCACGGGGCGATTACCAGCTCATTGCTGAAGCGGTGCAAGCCGCTGGCCTTGGCGAGCTGCTGGCGGCCTTCGAGCGTTTGAAAGCGCAGCTGGAAGGCGAAGGCGTGTTCGCCAATACGCGCCCCCTGCCCTTTCCCCCGCGCAAGATTTTGATTTTAAGCTCCGCCAATGGGGCGGCCATTCGCGATGTGCTGGCCGTATTGGCCGCTCGCTGGCCGCTGGCGGACGTGACGCTGATTCCCGTACCGGTTCAGGGCGCTGAAGCCGCCCCGGCGATGATCTCGGCGCTGGGCCTGCTCAACCGGCAGGCGCGGCTAGACCCCGAGCAAGATGTGGTGCTAATCACCCGTGGTGGCGGCAGCCTGGAAGATCTCTGGGCGTTTAATAACGAGCATCTGGCGCGGGCGATTTTTCACTCCCGGCTGCCGGTGATGTCGGCAGTGGGCCACGAGGTAGATGTCACCCTGGCGGATTTTGCCGCCGATATGCGCGCCCCTACTCCATCCGCCGCCGCTGAACGGCTAGTGCCCGACCAACACGCTCTAAAGCGCCAGCTCGCTCAGGCGGAGCAGCGTTTGCACCGAAGCATGCAAGCGCGGTTAGAGCGCGATAGCCAGCGGCTAGATACTCTGCGCGCCCGCCTTCGTCACCCCGGCGAACAGCTGGCTCGCCAGCGCCAACACCTCACTACGCTGCAGCAGCGCCTTACCCGCGCCATGCAGCAAACCCTCGCCCAGCAAAAAGCCCAAGCGGCCCAGCTCGCCCGACGCCTGGCCAGCCAGGATATGGCCCGGCTGCACCGCGCCGAAAGCGAGCGTATCAGCAGCCTACAGCGCCGTTTAGCTAGCGCCATGCAGCGCATATTAGAAGTACGGCAAGCACGCCTGCACAGCGCCGCCCGCGAGCTAAACGCCGTCAGCCCGCTGGCCGTACTCGGCCGCGGCTACGCCATCGCCCAAGATACCCAAGGCCAAGTCATCCGCCGCGCCGAAGACACCCAGCCCGGCCAACTGCTCAAACTGCGCCTGGGCGAAGGCCGCCTCAACGTCGAAGTAAAACGGCGCTACAAGAAGCACTGAATTACCGCTCGGTAATCATTAGACGCCTTTAGATACAGAGATAGCAAAAAATTACCGTTCGGGAATATTTTGCCAGCAAGATCATTGCCTTTCGGCTATTCTTACCGAACGGTAATTTACGAGAGGCACTCGCAATGGCGACTTCAACTCCTCCTGCGACTCGAGTACGCACCTCACAAGAACTCGGCGCGCTGATAAAACAGGTGCGCCAATCCCAAGCACTACTGCAAAGCGACGTGGCAGGCCTTGCCGGTACCGGCAACCGTTTTATTGTCGACCTAGCAGCCTGTCGGTCTTTCCGTTGCACCGTGAGATACTGACCACCGTCATCGCCGAGCTGAGAAGATCGCCATGAGCCGCTTCATCCCTGTGGATCGCCAGACCGATTACCTGCTGCCGCCTTCGGTAGACGAGTGGT
>NZ_JBSXNN010000050.1:0-88277 GCF_056857635.1 Vreelandella sp. L-15
CGGATTCGACGCGTATTGCGGATGATGACCGCGCCTACTTTGATGAGCTTGAGCCTCAGGTTGCTCGGACTCATGCGCGCGAAGGGCGTGTGCTTCAGGTAAGTCCGTAACCGCTCGAACAGTGTATAAACGAAGCCCGACAAGATCATCCGCCACTGATTGGCCCACCAGTGTGTGCTGGAGGTCCGGTCAGCAAACAGGCCCAGTTGTTGATCCATGATCCGGTTCTCCATGTCACCCGGGGCACAGTACTGCTCGTAATAAAGCTTGAAGCCGTCATCGTAACGGGAACTGATGATAAACCGGGGATTAGAGCCCAGCTCGCCTTCTTCCAGACGAGCCACCACCCAGCGTGGGTATTTCCAGGAGTGTGCTTGATACGGAAAGCGAAACGTCTCTGCCACTTTCCCTCCCACCCAGGGAAAACGCATGAAAAACCGCTCTACGACGGGCTTCGTAGCGCTTTACCAGTAGGAGCTAATGTGGTCATCTAACGGCTTTTGCTCATGGCTGACCCGATGCTGACACCGTCCCTTATGCACCATCTATCGATCGTTCCCGACTTCCGCCAGGCTTGGAAAGTGCAGCATCAGCTGTCGGATATCCTGTTCCTGACGGTCTGTGCGGTGATCTGTGGTGCCGAGGGATGGGACGAGATAGAGGATTTTGGCCACGCAAAGTTGGATTTTCTTCGCCAGTACGGTGATTTTGAGGCTGGCGCACCGAGCCATGACACCCTGGCCAGGGTGATGGCGCTGGTGAATGCCGAGCAGCTCCAAACCGCCTTTGCCGAGTGGATGAAGGCTTGTCATGACGTCACCGATGGGGCGGTGGTGGCCATTGATGGCAAGACGCTTCGCGGCTCGTACTGCCGAGGGAAGGGCAAAGGGGCGATACACATGGTCAGCGCCTTCAGTGCGGCGAATGGCGTGGTGCTGGGCCAGGTCAAGACGGCGGAGAAGTCCAACGAGATCACGGCGATTCCCGAGCTGCTCAAGCTGCTGAATCTGCAAGGTTGTCTGGTAACAATCGATGCCATGGGCTGCCAGAAGAAGATCGCCACGCAGGTCCTGCAGAAGGGCGCCGATTACCTACTCTCGGTGAAGGGCAACCAGCCGGCCTTGGCTGACGCCTTCGAGGCTGCGTTTCCCATGGCCAAGGTGGTCAACTTTGAAGGGGATGCGTACGTCACGGACGAGAAGAGCCGTGGCCGGCAAGAGACCCGATACCATATTGTCAGCGAGGTTACTGAAGAATTTCAGGAGCTTAGCTATGAATGGGCAGGCCTGAAAACGGTAGGCGTGGTAATGAGTTTCCGCCAGAAAGGTGACGAGGTGCCAGAAGCCCCGATGATCCGCTACTACATCAGCTCTGCCGATCTGAGCGCCAAGAAGCTCGCCGAAGCGGCTCGCCAGCATTGGTTTGTCGAGAACAAGCTCCACTGGTCCCTGGACGTCGCTCTTCGCGAGGATGCCTGTAAAATCCACCGCGGACAGGCAGCCGAAAACCTCGCCAGGGTTCGTCATATCGCCTTGAATTACCTGAAAGGGGAGAAGCGTTTCAAAGGCGGAATCCGGCGGAAACAGAAGAAAGCCGCGCTGGATGAGACCTACCTGGCGGACATTCTCGCGGTGTAGATTTTTTCATGCGTTTTCCCTGCCCTCCCACCTGCCATTGGGTCTTGCGTACCAGCATCATGGGCACATCCACTTCCTTGAGCAGCCGGCTGTTCTTGGCGATTCCCACGATGTAGTCGACGTGATGCCGATCGCACCAGTTCAGCATCCGGGGACGACAAAAGTGGCTATCACCTCGTAACACGATGCGGGTATCGGGCCAGTATTGGCGGATAAAGCGTACCAGTAAGGCGAGGATCGCCCAGCTATGGCGGCTGTCGCTGCGGTCACTGGTGCGCAGATAGTCGGCTTCAATTTGGCGGCGTGAGAGTGGCGAGAAGGTCAGCTTTTCAGGTACCATTTTGGAAGCGGCTGTTGGTGCTTGATGGATTGGTTAGGTTCTTGAAATCATAGCACTTTCAGCCGCTTTCTTTTATACCCTGTGAGAAATCCAGGCTAACAACAGCGCCTTTTTAATCTCTCTTACTTACTTTTTCTCTGACTTTTTCTCGGCATCAGGATTGACGTGGTGCGTGTCAGGCATTGGGTTTGCGTCATCGTGGTGGTCGTCACGCTGATCTTTCTTCTGGTCGTCTTTATCAGGGGACATAGTACCTCCTACTCCTTGGCGGTGGTCGAGATATTACTGGGATAAAGCCTCACTCACTATAGCTGCTGCCGGGGTTCTTGCCATGGTGCGCTATCCGCCTAATACCATCACCACTTACTTACGCTTAATCAAAAACCATTTATAACAGTCACTTAAAAAAATAAGCAGGAGCAATCTCCTATTGATCGTCTGTTTAAATAGCCTTTATTAATTCTCGCTATTCCAGGTTACTGATGCGCCCGCACTATTTGCTCTATCCTTCGCCTTTGGTCTACGTTGAAAGCTCGACATTCGGCAGCTAGCCGCCTGAGGAGACGGGCAGCCCTGCCAGCTAATCGAAGCGATTCGTGCACACAAAGGAGTGACCGCACATGAGCGACCAACAGCAGCCCCCGCAGCACCAGAACAAACAGCCCGGCGATGAACACGCCATGCGCCCAGCACCTGAATACATCCGCAATAGCTATCGCGGCGCTGAAAAACTGCTCGATAAAGTAGCCATTATTACCGGCGGCGACAGCGGCATTGGCCGTGCCGTGGCCGTGCACTACGCCCGTGAAGGGGCGGATAGCGTGATCGTGCATCTCAAAGAGACCAAAGACGCCGAGGAAACCAAGCGGCTAGTGGAAGCAGAAGGACGCCGCTGCCTGGTGTTGAAAGGCGATGTGGCCGCCCCGGCATTTTGCCGCGAGATTGTTAAGCGCACCCTGGATCACTTCGGCAAGATCAACATCGTGATCAATAACGCCGCTGAGCAGTACGACTGGGACGATATTACCGAGATCCCCGACGAGCAGCTGCAGCGCACGTTCCAGACCAATATCTTCAGCCACTTTTACCTGACCAAAGCGGCGCTGCCCCATTTGAGTGAGGGCGATACGATCATTGCCACCTCCTCCATCAATGCGTTCAAGGGCAACGACACGCTGATTGACTACACTGCCACCAAGGGCGCCATTCAGGGGCTGATACGCTCGCTGGCGATGTCGCTGATGGACCGAGGCATCCGTGTCAACGCCGTGGCTCCCGGCCTCATCTGGACACCGCTGATTCCGGCCAGCTTCGATGAAGAGAAAGTCGCGGAGTTCGGCAGTCAGGTGCCGATGAAACGCGCCGGACAGCCCAGTGAAATCGGCCCGGCCTATGTGTACCTGGCCTGTGAAGAGTCATCCTCCATGAGCGGCCAAACGCTGCACCTGAACGGTGGCGTGATTCTGAATACCTAGCAACCCTCTGAGGCGGCGATGCCGCCTCACCCGTAGAACACGACTATTACAGCCTACCCTACTGCTTGTTACGCACCTTTATAAATACAGTCGCCACCGCCGCAACCCCGCCAAGTCCTAATGTTGACGCAGCAACTTCATGCCCGTTCAGCCCGAGCATCACTGTAATACCCAGAAAGATAAGGCCAAGGCTGTAGGCCATCCACTGCCCGCGCTTGATCTCGCTGATACTGGCATCCTGCGAGCGTATATTGGACTCAGCAATACGAGAGTTGACGGCGTTTTCTTTCTCTTCTTGCGCGTGGCGATGCGCTTGCTCCTTCTCGGCCATGGCTAAAATACGATCTGCCGCGCCGGGGCTGATGCGCTCGTATTTTTCCATTTCTGCAGAGGGCGGCAAGGGACCTGAGTAGGTCAATTGTTGAGCAATAATGCTCTGATTGTTAGAAGATGTTGGTGATTGCTGCGATGAATCACGAGTGTGAGAGTCTGGGGAGTCGGTCATATTGCTCCATCGCCTTTTGCATATCTTTTCCAACCTTCAGAAAATCGCTGCTCAATGCCTCTGCATCGCTCTCGTGCACGACAAACTCGACAGGTTGGATTGCCTGCCGCTTTTGCGGAAAGATCGTAGTGACACTGGCAATGTGTGCGATATGTTTGAGGTTCATTGCGGCATCCCTCGGTTAGTTTCTTTTACCATAGCGCAAAGTGACTCTCGTTAGGTAGTCGATAGCGCGCATGGTGCCGGTTTTCCCCACTAACCCGCCAGATTTTTCACCAGCACCTTGGATTTACGGGCGTGGTTGTAGGCCTCGCGTTTGAGGGGGGGCAGGTCTTCCAGGCTTGCGGCGCGGAAGCCGCGCTCTACAAACCAGTGGGCGGTGTGGGTGGTGAGTACGAACATTTCGGAAAGCCCGCGCTGGCGTGCTCGGCGCTCAAGGGCTTCCACTAGCCGCTCGCCGCGTTCGCCGCCCCGGTAGTTGCCATGAACGGCAACACAGGCTAGCTCACCTACGGTGGTCTCGGGGAAGACGTGTAGCGCCGCGCAGCCAATTACCATGCCGTCCCGCTCAATCACCATGTAATCATCAATTTCGTGCTCTAACCGCTCTCGGGAGCGTGCTACCAGCATACCGCGCCGCTCTAGCGGCTCTAGCAGCTCTAGCAGGCCTGCCACATCGTTCAGCGTGGCGGGGCGCAGCTGTTCGTAGCGGTGCTGGGTAATCATGGTGCCCACGCCGTCACGGGTGAACAGCTCGCCCAGCAGCGCGTCGTGATTGCGCCACGAGAGCAAGTGAGTACGTGCTACACCCTCACGGGCGGCGGTGCAGGCAGCACTCAAGTGTCGCGCCAATTCGCTACCCGGCGCGGCTTGCTGCAGGCGCGGCTCTGCCTCAAAAGGGGAAAGCTGGCGCAAGAGCGCGCCCTGCTCGTCTTCCAGGCCTTCGGACTCGCCCAGCAGAATCAGCTTGTCTGCCTTGAGCGCCACGGCGGCGTGCTGAGCCACTTCCGAGGCGTCTAAATCGAACACTTCCCCCGTGCTGGAGAATCCCAGCGGCGGCAGTAGCACTAGCGAGCCTTTTTCCAGCAGCCCCTCAATGGCGCTGGCCCGCACCCGGCGCACTTCGCCGCTATGGTCAAAATCCACTCCTTCGCGCACGCCAAGCGGCTTGGCGGTGACTAGGTTGCCGGAAATCACGCTGAGTTCTACGCCGTGTAGCGGCGTGCTCGGCAGGCCAAGGGAAAGCCGGGCTTCCAGCCAGAGCCGCTGGTGCGCCGCTACCTGCTCAACGTGGGCCATCACCGCGCGATCGGCCACCCAGCGGCCATCCACCCGGGTGGGTTCTACGCCAGCGGCAGTCAGTGCCTCATGTACCTGAGGGCGAATGCCGAACACCACTACCAAGCGCACACCTAAGGTGTGCAGCAGCGCTAAATCCTGGATGAGCTGCTCCCCTCGGCCCGACGCCATGGCTTCGCCCTCAATCAAGATGACAAAGGTTCGCCCCCGGTGCGCATTAATGTATGGGGAGGCGTTACGAAACCAATCTACAAAGGGGAAACGAGTGTCCAAGGGCCGCTCTCCGGCAGCAGGTGAATGAAGGTAACGCTGTTTACTTTAACAGAGCACAAAAAACAGCGGCACCTTCTATTGCAAAGATCTTATTCAAAGATCGTGTGCTAAGAAGGTGCCGCTGTAGGCTTGGCGGTTCAGCCGAGCTGTGGCATTCGGTGCGGAGTTAGCTCTGTCTGTTAACCAAACATGCCTTTAAACATAAAGAAGAACAGAATCGCCAAACCAGCACCAGCAGGCAGCGTAATCAGCCACGACATAGCAATGGTACCAATCACACGCAGGTTAAGCGCCGCCATACCACGGGCCAAGCCTACGCCCAGCACCGCGCCCACTAGGGTGTGAGTGGTCGAGATGGGCAGACCAGTACCCGATGCCAGCACTACGGTGGTAGCCGCCGCCAGGGTGGCCGCAAAACCACGGCTAGGCGTCAGCTCAGTAATGCCGGTACCGACCGTCGCGATGACTTTATGGCCATAGGTAACCAAGCCAACGACGATACCGCCGCCACCTAGTACCAGTACCCACCAGGGCACAAGGGCCGAGCCCTCAATTTCACCGCCGGTTTGCACCACGCTGATCACCGCTGCCAGCGGGCCAACCGCATTGGCAACATCATTAGAGCCGTGGGCAAAGGCCATGGCACAGGCAGTGAAGATCATTAGTACGCCGAACACTCGCTCCACGTTGGCGTAACCAAAATGGTCGTTAGCGGTCTTTTCGAATTTGATGCGGCGCTGCATCAGCATGCCAATGCCCATAATGACCAAGCCGAGCAGGATGGAGAGCAGCAGGCTTTGGTTAAAGGTCAGGTCGAGCCCCACGTGGGAGAGCCCTTTGGTCAGCGTGACCATGGCAACAATAAAGCCCACCAAAAATACATAGCCCGGCACGTAGCGCTTGGCGGCGGTAAACGGGTTATCGTTTTCAAAAATCAGGTGGTGGACCGATTTGAACAGCACAAAGCCGATGGTACCGGCCAGCAGCGGGGAAACGACCCAGCTTGCGGCAATCTTGGTAACCGCCCCCCAATCCACGGTAGAAGCCCCCAGGCCTGCCACCGCGAAGCCCACAATCGCGCCCACAATGGAGTGCGTGGTGGAAACGGGCCAGCCTTTCATGGAGGCCACCAGCAGCCAGGTTCCCGCTGCCAGCAGCGCCGCTAACATGCCGTACACCAGCAGCTGTGGGTCTTCCTGCAACAATTCAGGATCGATGATGCCTTTACGAATGGTGTTGGTGACTTCGCCACCGGCCAGCCATGCGCCTAAAAACTCAAAGACAACGGCAATAAGGATCGCCTGTTTGATGGTAATCGCTTTCGACCCCACCGAGGTTCCCATGGCGTTAGCGACGTCGTTTGCGCCGACGCCCCACGCCATAAAGAAGCCAAATACACAGGCCAGAATGATAAAAATGTCACCGTGCTGGGCAATAATCTGCATGAGTATCCCTTAGCGTGCGGTCAAAATCTGCAGGCGGCTACCTACGCGTTCAGCGCGATCAGAGACTTCGCCCACCCATTCAATGATCTTGTAGAGGAAGATCACATCCACCGGCGGTAGCTGGCTCTCAAGCTCAAACAGCTGACGACGAATCGCCACCTGCTGGCTATCGGCCTGGTGCTCAAGGGTGTGCAGTTCGCGGATCATGTTTTGCATGACATCGGAAACATTGCGACCAAAACCGGATTCCAGCAGGTCTTTCAATTCTTCAAGCGCTTGGCGAGCTTGGGCCACACAGGCCACACTGGTGCGCATGTAGTCGCGCATCGGTTCGGCCAGCTCATTGGGTACGCGCATTTTACGGCCCAGCATAATGCCGGTAATGTCGCGCACTTTATTGGCAATCTTGTCCTGAACACTGATCAAATCGAGCAGGTCAGAACGCGATACCGGCAGGAACATGGTGTTAGGCAGGTTCAGCCGCAGTTCTGTTTTCAGGGTGTCGGCGTCGTGCTCTAAGCGCGTGACGTTCTCGCGCAGCTCAGCCGCCGTGTCCCAATCACCGACAAGTGTTGCCTCGAAGAACGGCAGCAGTTGGTCGGCACATTCATTGGCCTTGACGATGTGGGCCAGCAACGGCTGGAATGGCGAGCGGCCAAACATCGCGGAAAAAGGGTTGGAGGTTACCATATAGCCTTTAGCCTGTTTTCGGGGAGCCTGGAAATGGCGGGCGCCAGTATAAAGAGTGCGTCCGCCGC
Organism: Vreelandella sp. L-15; assembly: GCF_056857635.1. Lineage (NCBI taxonomy): Bacteria > Pseudomonadati > Pseudomonadota > Gammaproteobacteria > Oceanospirillales > Halomonadaceae > Vreelandella > Vreelandella sp. L-15. Next base: position 7,733 of record NZ_JBSXNN010000050.1, read on the forward strand.
CGTCATGAAAAGTTCATAATGTCATCAAAAATTAACCAAAATGTCATAATAGTGAGGTGGCGATTGTCATGAAAAACTCAACCAGTATGCCAGCACCGACCGAGGTAGAGCTAAAACTGGCACTGCCACCCACCCAGATCGACGCGCTGTTACACCATCCGGTGCTCGCCAGCACTCCCCCCGTTCAGCAGCAGCTGGCCAACACCTACTTCGATACCCCGGCGGGAGATTTAGCCGCCGCACGAATAGCGGTGCGCCTGCGCCAGCTGGATAGCCAAGTATTGCAGACGGTAAAAACCGCCGGCCAAGGGGGTGGCGGGCTCTCCAGCCGACAGGAGTGGGAGTGGCAAGTTCCTGACCCCAGCTTAGATCAATCCGCCCTGGCCGCCCTGCCGCCCTTTCAAAACGCGTTAGCAGACAAAATTGCGGCACTGCGCTCGACGCTAAGCACAGACTTCACCCGCCGCAGTTGGCAGCTTGCCTGGCAAGGCAGCAAGATTGAGCTGGTGCTGGATGAGGGCGAGATCGTTTGTGGCAAGGCTCGCGCGCCGATTTGCGAAGTGGAGCTAGAGTTAAAAGCAGGCGACCCTGAGGCGCTATGGTCGCTGGCGGCCGAGCTGGCCAGCCAAGTACCACTGCGTCCCTCCGACAGCAGTAAGGCATCGCGGGGCAATGCGCTGGGCCGCCAGCAGTGGCCGCTGCCTGATGCCCAGCACCCGGCCGAGTGGCTACACCGCGCGACAGTCGCACTCGACGCCTATCACGATAGCGGTGACGCGACGCACTTAATCGCCGCGCAGCAGGCATTGGCAACGCTTGCCCAGCACCCGCAGCTGGATAGCGCCGCACGGGCAGATGCTGAGATGCTGCCTAAGGCATTAGATAGCGCAGGCATGCCCACCACCGCCTACGGCGCGGCTGCGTTAAATTTGGCTCGTCGCTTCGCTTATGAAACCGCGCTACGCTAAACACGTTTCAACCACTCATTAAGCCCACCTCAGGATGACGCGATGAGCTTTCCCCTTACTCCCGGCGCCGAAGGACTCCGCGCCCGGCTGTTCCATATTATTTTTGAATCCGATACGCCGGGGGCGAAGGCGTTTGATATTGCGCTAATCGTCGCCATTCTGCTCAGCGTTGCGGTGATTTTGCTCGGTAGCGTTGAGATCTATGCCGAGCGTTACGGGCATATTTTCTTCTACATCGAATGGGCCTTTACACTGCTGTTTAGCCTGGAACTGCTGGTACGGCTCTACTGCCTTGAACGCCCCACGGTGTATTTAAAAAGCTTTTACGGCGTGGTGGATGTGATTGCAATTATCCCCACTTGGCTAGTGCTGCTGATGCCTGGCGCGCACGCGCTGGTGATGGTGCGGATTTTGCGGGTGTTGCGCATCTTCCGCATTTTGCGACTGATGGAGTTTGTGGGGGAAGGCAGGCTACTGCTGGATGCGCTTAAACGTAGCCTGCGCCAGATTTTGCTATTTTTCAGTAGCATTCTCATGGTGGTCACACTGTTTGCCGCGCTGATGTACACCATTGAGTCCCCTGAGTCGGGCTTTACCAGCATACCGATGTCGATATATTGGGCCATCGTGAGCATCACCACCGTCGGGTATGGGGATATTGTGCCCGCCACTTCGCTGGGCAAAGCCATCACGGTGATTCTGATGCTGATTGGCTACTCGATTATTGCCGTGCCCACCGGGGTGTTTTCTGCCCAAGTGATCCGCTCGATTCGTGAAGACCGCTACTCAGAAGAAGCCTGCCCTGGCTGCGGCCACGACCGCCACGAAAAGCGTGCCCGCTACTGCCTGCGCTGCGGCACTTGGCTGGATGAGAACAGCGAGGAGCCGCGCAAAAAAGCGCACAAAGAGAGCAGCGACGATGAGACGCCAAGCGAGGATAAATAGCACCTCGCCGATACGAAAACGGAGACGCTAAGCGCCCCCGTTTTAATAGTGCTCAGTGACCGCTACTCTTGAAACGGCGTTATATCGCCACGCCCTTCCCGCACGACTTTGGGCGGCAGTTCACGAAGATCAATCACGCTCGTTGGGTCAAGGTGGCAGGCACCGCCATCAATAATCAAATCCAGATGGGCACCAAAGCGCTCGCGAATCTCCTCGGGGTCGCTCATCGGCAGCGCCTCGCCAACCGGAATCAGCGTCACGCTCATTAGCGGCTCACCCAGCGCCTCTAGCAGCGCGTGGGTGATGCGGTGATCGGGCACCCGCACACCAATTGAGCGGCGCTTAGGGTGCAGCAGCAAGCGCGGCACTTCGGTAGTGGCATCCAGAATGTAGGTGTAGGGGCCGGGCGTGTGGGCTTTCAGCAGCCTGAACACGGCGTTATCCACTTTAGCGTAAGTGCCTATTTCGGAAAGATCCGAGCACACTAGAGTAAAGTTATGCTTGTCATCCAGCGAGCGCAGCCATTTGATCTTCTCGATGGCCTTTTTTTCGCCTAAATGGCAGCCCAGCGCGTAGCCTGAGTCCGTTGGGTAAGCGACTACTCCACCCTTACGAATAATCTCGGTGGCTTGGTCAATCAGCCGCTTTTGTGGGTTTTCCGGATGAATCTGAAAATATTGGCTCATCGCTTACTCCTGCCCGTAGGCATCTGGTTAGCTAAGGTTTTTAGCGATATCACTTTTAGCTTAGCTGATTCAGCGGCTTAGCACCCAGCATACCGCTCGGGGCATCGCGCAGGTGGGCTAAACGGGGGTGCTGCCAAATAGGCGGCGCGGCGGTACGGGGCACCGGACTCATGCTGCCAGGCGCTGCATGGCTGCCAGGAAAGTGGAAATCACTGCCCAACGAGGCGTACAGCTCCCGCTCTACCAACTGGCGCGCCAAATCACGGGTGGCGTCTGGGTTTTGCTGGCCGCTAACAAGCTCTACGCCTTGGCCACCGGCTTCCATAAAGGTATCCATCAACAGGCCGCGCTTGCGCCGGGTAAGCCCGTAGCGCAGCGGATGGGCCAGCACGGCCACTCCGCCAGAGGCCACGACCCAGCCCACTGCTTCGCTGATTTCCGGCCAATGGGCTTTAACATCGCCTTTTTTACCACTGCCCAGGTAGCGCTTAAAGGCTCCGGCCCAATCGGCTACCACACCTTCCGCCACCAGCGCCCGGGCAAAGTCAGGTCGCCCTAGGGGGCGGTCGCTGCCTGCCTGGGCGCGGGCTTTTTCCAGCGCGTTGGGTAAACCCATTTTTTCTAAACGCTCGGCGATCACTTCAGCGCGCTTGATACGCGCTTCCCGCTGCTGCTCAAGCCCCTCTATCATCGGCCCCTGCAGCCCGCCGGGCATTAGCGCTACCACGTGAATATTAATTCCCTGCCAGCGGGTGGATAACTCACATCCCGGCACCAGGCAAAGCCCTGCCTGCTGGGCGGCGCGGCTCGCTTCTTCCACCCCTTCCATCGTGTCATGGTCGGTGAGCGCCATGTGAGTAAGCCCACGCCCAGCGCATAGGGTTACCAGATCCGTCGGGGAAAGCGCCCCATCAGAAGCGGTTGAGTGCATATGCAGGTCAACCGAGTAGCGCTGGTCGGCATCGAATGCGGTAGGCAGTACGGAGGCAAGAGCGTTAGGAAGTAGTGGCATTAGCATGACGCCGTGTGGCGAGTTTAGAATAGGCGTGTTGAACACGAACAAGCTCGCCATGGTGCGCGCTAACCGGAGTACGGTCAATGCTATGGCCGATACGTTACCCCTGCCTTCAAGGAGTTATCCCCATGTTTTACGCCATTATCAGTGAAGATGTTGCCAACAGCTTAGAGCGCCGCTTAGCAGCCCGCCCCGACCACTTAGCGCGGCTTGAAGCACTGCGCGATGAGGGGCGGCTTATTCTGGCCGGCCCGCACCCCGCCATTGATTCCGACAACCCCGGCAATGCGGGCTTTAGCGGCAGCTTAGTGGTGGCGGAATTCGATAGTTTAGAGGACGCCCAAGCCTGGGCAGATGCCGATCCATACATCATCGCTGGGGTCTATGCCAAGGTAATTGTTAAGCCGTTCAAAAAAGTTTTGCCTTGACCAATAGGGGCGAGTGTGGAGGGTCCGCCCGCTTTTTCACAGAGCCTGTGGAAAACTCTGTGAAAACTCGGCGGACGCTTTTCTATAAGCCAGAGATAGCGCCCCGATTAACAAATTGATCATTTTTTAACCAATTATCGCCACCACGGATGCTCGCGTGACTCAACGCCCTGCTCAATCCCCTAGTGCTCTACCCCCACTTGAAGCGTTAACCGCCCCACAGCTGACGTGGAACGACACTTCTCCCCATTCAGACGCCTTCGACGACGTCTATTTTTCCCGTGAGGATGGGCGTGCAGAAACCGAGCACGTTTTTTTAGGGGCCAACCGACTTCCCGAGCGGTTTGCGGCTTGGCAGGAAGCACGGGCCTTTGTGATTGGCGAGACAGGCTTTGGCACCGGGCTAAATATACTGTGCGCCTGGGCCTGCTTTGAGCAGCACGCCCCAAAAGGCGCACGGCTGCATCTGTTATCCACAGAAAAATTTCCCCTCGACCGGGAAGCGCTTACCCGCGCCCTAAGCGCCTGGCCGTCGCTGGCCAGTTATTCACAAGTGCTGTGCGAACTATGGCCAGAGGCGGTAAGCGGCATCCACCGTTTGCACCTAAGCGAGCGCGTCACCCTCGACCTGCACTTTGGCGACACCACCGAGCGGCTGAACCTGCTGGAGGGCCAAGTGGATGCTTGGTTTTTAGATGGCTTTGCCCCCTCTAAAAACCCGGATATGTGGCAGCCGGAACTGTTTGAAGCCATGGCGGCCCGTTCCCGCCCTGGCGCCACCTTTGCCACCTTTACCTGTTCGGGCATCGTCAAGCGCGGGCTGAAAGCGGCGGGGTTTCACTGGAAAAAAGTGCCTGGGTTTGGCCGTAAGCGGGAGATGCTAGCGGGCGGTATAGAAGCACCGCCCACAGATACGCGGCGCAACGCGGCGCCCTGGTTCACGCCCCCTCCCCACCGCGATGCAAAGCACGTGATTGTAATTGGCGCGGGCATGGCGGGCAGCAGCGTAGCGGCAGCGCTGGCTAAGCGCGGCAAGCAAGTCACGGTGGTTGAGCGTGACGCCCCTGGCGCGGGCGGCTCCGGCAATCGTCAAGGGGCGCTCTATGTGAAGCTGGCGGTGGAAACCAATCATCAAAGCCGCTTCTATTTAGCGGGGCTGCTGTATAGCCAGCGCTGGTTTGGCCAACTGGCCTCAGCTCACCCACAGGAGCCGCCGCTCTGGCAGCCTTGTGGCGTGTTACAGCTCGCGCTCAGCGATAAAGAGGCTAACCGCCAGCAGCGCTTTATGGCCAATCATCCGCTGCCGGAATCGGTCATGTCTGCACAGAGTGACGCACTAAGCGAGCTGGCGGGCGTGCCGGTCTCTGCGGCCCACGGGCTTTTTTATCCCCAGGCGGGCTGGGTTCAGCCCAAAAAGCTCTGCGAACAGTTGTTGCAGCACGCCAATATCACCCTACGGCAGGGCGACGTCAGCGAGCTACAGCAAGCCCAGCAAGCCTCCCAAACGGCGCAGTGGCAGGTCACGCTGGCCAGCGGCGAAACGCTGCAGGCTGATCATGTGGTCGTGGCTACAGCATCCCTGGCTAACCAGTTTGCACAAACCGCCGAGCTGCCGTTGCAGCAGGTGCGCGGCCAGGTCAGCGAGCTAACGCTGCCAGCAGGTACGAAGGTGCCCACTAAAGTGGTATGTGCGGGAGGCTATGTATCACCACCGATGGATAACGTACTGACCTTTGGCGCCAGCTTTGTGCCCAATAACGCCACAACGCAAGTGGTCGAGGAAGAGCACCAGCGCAATATTGATGAGCTACGCCAAGCGCTGCCAGAGTGGGTCGCCGCGCTAGAGGCAGCTGGCGTTACGTTAAGCCCAGAAGCGCTGGAAGGCCGGGCTGCAGTGCGAGCCGCCAGCCCCGATAAAACCCCTTACGCCGGGCCGGTGCCCCACACAGCCGCGTGGCAGCGGGATTACGCAGTGCTGCGTAAAGATGCCTCGAAAGTGCCGCCTGTTAATGGCGAGCACCATCCAGGGCTGTGGATCTCCACCGCCCACGGTTCCCGAGGGCTGGCCAGCGCGCCGCTGTGCGCGGAGGTTATCGCATCGCGCATTTGCGATGAACCGCTGCCCATCGAGCAGCCATTGGCTGACCACCTTCACCCAGGGCGGCGCATCATTAGCGCGCTGGTGCGGGCTCAGTAATCGCCCTCTTCTTCATCATCTGCTAACTCTCGCCCAAAGGAGCGCCACTGGGCGAGGGTCATCACTTCGGTCATTTCCAGCTCTAGGTCGTGGGCAATGATCAGCTCGTGTCGGTCAAGCTGCTGCTTAAGCTCAGCGACCCAGCCGCTCATGCCTTCGCCGGTATCGGTGGTGTCGTAGCCTTGTCGAGTAACAAACGCTTCCAGCAGCGCGGTTAAGGTTTCTGGCGGCAGCATCCGCGCGGGCACTTCGATAAACCGGCTCATTCGCTTTGCTCCCAAGCGGCTAAACGCTCAATAAAGGTGGCTTCGTCGATCACTTCAACCCCCAACTGCTCGGCTTTGGTGAGCTTACTGCCTGCAGCTTCGCCCGCCACTAGGCAAGTCGTTTTTTTAGAGACGCTGCCCGCTACCTTGGCCCCCAGCGCCTGAAGCCGCGCCTTGCCTTCGTCACGGGTCATGCTCTCCATGGCACCGGTCAGCACCCAGGTTTGGCCCTCTAGCGGCGTGGAGCCTTGGGTGACTTCTGACTCTTGCCAAGTAATGCCCGCCTCAATCAGCGCTTGGAGTGTTTCCAGGTTATGGGGCTGGCGAAAAAACGTGTGGATATGCTTGGCAACAATGGGGCCTACGTCATTCACCGCTTCCAGCGCCGCTTGATCGGCGTCTTGCAGCGCTTGCAGCGTGCCGAAATGGTTGGCGACGTTAGCAGCCGTGGCTTCGCCCACCTCACGAATGCCCAGCGCGTAGATAAACCGCGCCAGCGTGGTCTGCTTGGCCTTTTCCAGGGCGTTAACCAAGTTGGTGGCGGATTTTTCGCCCATACGCGGCAGGCTCTTTAGCTGCTCTACGCTGAGATGGAAGAGATCGGCAGGCGTCTTCACCCACTCCTGATCCACCAACTGTTCAATCAGCTTCTCGCCCAGGCCGTCGATATCCAGCGCTTTACGGCTGGCAAAGTGTTTCAGCGCCTCTTTACGCTGGGCAGCGCAGTAAAGCCCACCAGAGCAGCGTGCCACCGCCTCGCCTTCCAGGCGCTCGATATCCGAGCCGCACACGGGGCAGTGGTCGGGGAAGGTAATCACACGGGCATCCGCCGGGCGCTTCTCTTCATCCACTCGCACCACTTGTGGAATCACATCCCCTGCGCGGCGAATGGCTACCGTATCGCCAATCATCACGCCCAAGCGAGTAATTTCATCGGCGTTATGCAGCGTGGCGTTAGAGACCGTCACTCCCGCAACGGTGACCGGCGCAAGGCGCGCCACCGGCGTAATCGCCCCGGTGCGACCTACCTGAAACTCCACATCGTTGAGGGTCGTGACTTCTTCTTGGGCAGGGAATTTAAACGCCACCGCCCAACGCGGGGCACGGGCAACAAAACCCAGCTCTCGCTGGTGGCGCAGGTCGTTGACCTTAATCACCACGCCATCAATGTCGTAGCCGAGCTGGTCGCGTTTAGCGCCTAGCTGCTCGCAGTAGTCGGCTACCGCGTCGGGGCCGTACATCGTGGTTAACTCTGCACTAGTGCGAAAGCCCAGGGTGGACAGCCGTGCCATCAGCGCACTGTGGGTGGCATCGCCCAAGTCTGGCTCCAAGCGTGCTGCTTGGTAGGCGTGGAACTCCAACGGGCGGGTCGCCGTAATGCGCGGGTCGAGCTGACGCAGGCTGCCAGCCGCAGCGTTGCGCGGGTTGGCAAATACTTTGCTGCCCTCCTCTCTGGCACGCTCGTTGAGCGCTTCAAAGCCGGAGTGGCGCATAATCACTTCGCCGCGCACTTCGACCAACTCAGGCACGTTTTTGCCCATGAGCTTAAGCGGCACCGAGCGCAAGGTACGCAGGTTAGAGGTAATGCCTTCCCCCGTGCGACCATCCCCACGGGTCGCACCGCTGACCAACACGCCCTGCTCATACACCAGCGATACCGCCGCGCCATCCAGCTTCGGCTCGCAGCTAAACTCAATCTCTTCCGACTGACACTCCAAGCGTTCCGCCACGCGTTCGGCAAAGGCCACAATATCGTCACGACTAAAGGCATTATCCAGCGAGAGCATCGGAATGGCATGGGCAACCTCGGGAAAGCCCTCTGCCGGAGCGGCGCCGACTCGCTGAGTGGGCGAGTCGGGGGAAATCAACTCGGGGTGCTCGCCCTCTAACTGCTTTAAGCGCTGCAACTTACGGTCGTAGTCAGCGTCGGTTAACGTTGGCTCGTCTAGCACGTAGTAGCGGTAGTTGGCGTCATCCAGATCAGCGCGTAGTTGGCTGATCTCTTCCAGCAGGGTGGGGTCAGGCTGACTCATTCAGAGGTTCCGAAGACAAATAAAACAGGTAATTAGTAACAAAAACACCCGCCTTCTTGAGGAAGGCGGGTGTTCGCACAACGCGGCGTTTAGCGAGCCTGCATATGGCGGTGCAGGCGGTGGCGACGCTCAAATTCATGAACACGCTGCCGGGCAAACTCGATGGTTTGCGCCGTCATCACGCTGCGGTTTTCATCTTTCAGCTCGCCGCCCATGTGGCGTACCACCACCATGGCCGTTTCGACCATTGCTTCAAAAGCAGCCGAGCTATCCACCGCGCCGGGCAGGGGCATTAAGAAAGTGATCCCAGGCGTTACAAACTCATCCATCTCTTCGATGGGGAAAGTGCCGGGTTTGAGCACGTTCACCATCGAGAACTGCAGCTCGCTATTGTGGCTTTCCGTTTCAAAGCGATTGAAGACGCCCATCGCGCGGCAATAGCGCAACCCACAGGCCATCATTAGTTCAAGCAACTTGTCGCCATCAAAACCTTCGGGATCACGCGACAGCACGCTAATGACTACCAACTCGTTAGCATTGGCAAGCGTCTCTTTGGCGTGCTCGCCGTTCACGTCATGACGCAGAGCTTTTTCCAACGTAGGGTGCGCGCGCACAACATTGTCTTGGGCTGCATAAGCGTCATCGTACTCTTCATCAACGCTCTGGTAGTGATCTTCATAGCGGCTAGCGCTGTTTGCGTAGCGCTCTAATTCAGGCTCGGCATGCGCCTGCTGCACGGCGTCGCGTTGGGCGGCAGCTTCATTAGCAGCAGCGGCTTCGCGAGCTTGAGCTTTTTCTTGAGCGATACGCGCTTTTTCCGCTTCAGCGGCCTGCTTCGCTTCACGGCGCTGCTCGGCTTCCAGCGCTTTACGCTCAACTTTTTGCTTGGCGGCTGCTTCAGCTCGCTTGGCTTTCTCGGCTTTTTTGATGGCTTTCTCTTTACGGCGCTCAATAATACGCCGCTTAAAGGAACGGCCAATGCCTTCAAAGTCGACCAGTCGGTACTCATCAATTTCGTCGTCATCTAACTCGTGATCGCCCACCGTGTCGGCGCGCAACTGGCGGCGCTTGGGTGCGTCGGAAGCGTGCTTGGCAAATACCGCATCTTCAGGCTCGGCGCGAAGCACCGGCTCGGGCTCAGGAGTAATATCTGGCTCAACGGCCGCTGGCTCTTCAGGAGCTTGGTTGCTTTCCAGCTCAGCATGGGGCTCTGGTGTATGAGAGGCGTTTAGCTCAGCGGTGTTCGGCTGTTCGCTAGGTGCTTCATCAGTGGCGGAGAACGACGCAGGTGCTGTACCTGTTTGCTGAGACTGGGGGGCTTCGTCTTCCATGGCACTCATGGACGACTCCGGGGTCGCTGGCTGGGGGGTCTCTGCTTTCGGGGCCTCTTCACGAGCTGTAAAGACACTTGGCTCACGGCGTGGCGGTTCGCGCATTTCGTTTCTGGTTTCAGCAGACGCATCAGCTGTTGCTGACACATTAGCAGTAGCTGCCTGGACAGCCGGCTCCGCCTTGTTAGATTTCGCTGCTGCAGGTTTTGGCTTTCCTGAGGGTTTGGTAACCGAGCGACGGAAATCAGACAGCACCCTAGAAGGCCCTGGATGCTCTTGGCGCTCTAACTTGGGTTTTTGCCCCAGCCCACTGTAATCGGCGGGCTTGACCACCCGAGCACCGCCGTTTGGCAGCTCCCAATTGATCTCGGCTTCTTTCGCCTCGTCGTCTAACTCTTCCAACTTCGCGGTAGGCAAATCTTTTACCGCTTGGTCTAGCCGGGGCACACGACGCTGACGCTGGAGCCTACGCACACCGTCGACAACGATTAGCGAAACCAGTGCCAGTCCTAGAATGATTAACCACTCTCTTAATTCCATGTCGAGCATTCCATGGGTCATCTAACCGGTTACTAGGGCACAGTGAGCGGCACTGCGCCAGAATATGGGAACCTTCTTATAAATCGATATTTAGCACCAAGCATAGCGCGGTTGCTACGAAAAGAGCCAATTTTTGCTGATTTTCACACGTTTGAGCCGCTAAGGGAGCTTTTTAGGCGAATTTTTCGACCTTATCAACCATCAAAAGTGCCCTTTCCGCGTCATTCCATCTCTGATACGGGTGGCCAAACGCGGAGTGCCGTGTGAGGCCGCTACCCACTCAGTTCACCCTATTTAAACGTTATGCTAGTGAATGTTTTTCACTATCGCTAGTTTCTTATGAACGCATTGCGCTTTAACAACAGGTAATGATTCGCAAGCGATAAGCGGGACTTAAGCCTATACGGCCGCGACGACCCCACCGCCAACACCACGTTTTTTCAACAACTTGCTGTTATCAAAGCATTTCGTGGGCATGGCGTTACTATCCGCTTGCGCTGGCGCACCCAGGTGACAGGCACGCCTTGGCAAATAAGGAAACTCTAGGGAAGTCGCAACACGGCGCAGCCATGAGCCACACGCACTATTCGACCAACTCAGCGGCCTCATCAATACCCACGGAAACCAAACGCGAAACGCCGGGCTCTTGCATGGTGACCCCCATCAGGCGCTCGGCGGCTTCCATGGCAATCTTGTTGTGGGTGATATAGATGAACTGCACACTTTCGGACATCTCTTTCACCAGCTTGGCGTAGCGGCCAACGTTGGCGTCATCCAGCGGAGCGTCGACCTCATCCAGCATACAGAACGGGGCCGGGTTAAGCTGGAAGATGGCAAAGACCAGCGACAGCGCAGTTAGGGCTTTTTCCCCACCGGATAGCAGGTGAATCGTGCTGTTCTTCTTACCCGGCGGTCGGGCCATGATGGCCACGCCGGTTTCCAACAGGTCATCACCGGTCAGCGTCAGCCACGCCGCCCCACCGCCAAACACACGGGGAAAGAGCGTTTGCAGACCGTTATTGACCTGATCGAACGTCTCCCGGAAACGGACGCGGGTTTCTTGATCGATCCGCTTGATCGCCCGCTCCAGCGTTTCCAGTGCTTCGGTGAGCTCGGCATGCTGGGCTTCTAGGTAATTACGCCGCTCGGCCTGCTGATCGTACTCCTCGATGGCCGCAAGGTTAATCGCCCCCAGGCGGCGGATTTTTTCCGAGGTACTTTCCAAACGCTCTTGCCACGCAGGTTCGCTGGCATCGCTGGGCAGCGTGCTGGCGAGCGCATCGGCATCGTGGCCTAGTTCTGCTAACTGCTCATCCTGGGTCGCTGCTTTGAGCGCCAGCGCCTGCACCTCCATGCGGCGCTGCTGGAGCTGTTCGCGACTCTGTTCAAGATTGCGCTCGTGCTGCTGGCGGGCTAACTCATCGTTGCGCAGCTGCTCGGCCAGCGCCTGGGCCTGTTGGCGCGTTTCATTGAGCCGTCGTTCCTGCTGTTCGCGCTGGTGGAGCAGCTCTTCGAGCTCCTCAGCGGCCAGCTCGTCGGGCTCGACCAGCATTTCACGGGACTCTTCCAGCTCGGCAATACGCAGTGAGAGGCGCTCTTCGGTATCGCTTGAGCGGGACTGCTGCGCGCGCAGGCTGTCGCGCTCGGCTTTTAAGCGCTCACGCTCCAGGGCCAGCGCCTGCTGACGCGCTTTGAGCGGGGCATGCTGTTGGTTGAGCTGCTCACGCTGCTCACGCTGGCGGTGGCGCTGTTCGGCGCTGGTTTCGCGGGCTTCTGCGGCGGTTTCCAGTTGCTCCATGGCCGTATGCCAACGAGCGCGCTGCTCTTCTAAAGTAAGCGTTAACTCCGCCTCATCTTCTTGCAGCTGGGCCAGTTCGTCGTCCAGCTCCGTGGCGCGACTGGAGAGATGCTCAAGGCGTTGGGCAAGCCGCTGCTCTTGCACTGCTAGCTGTTGGCGGGTGGCCGCGTGGTCACGCTCCTGCTCTGCTTGCTGCTCACGGGTCAGTTCTAACGTTTCAATCGTCTCGTTGGCGGCTTCGCACTGTTCATCTAAGAGTGCCAGCGCCTCTTCCGCCCGCTCACGCTCTGCGGCCAGCTCCTCAAAGCGACGACGAGTGACCAGTAGCGCATCGACGCCTTCGCCATTGGATTGCTGATGCAGCCAACCGCGACCGCGCCATACGCCGTCTTGGCTAACCACACTCTCACCGGGAGCAAGCGTAGGCAACAACGCTTCCGCCGCGTCAGCAGTATCAACATAGTGAATACTCGCCAACCACTCCGTCAGCGCGCCCGCGCCTTTCACCAAATCGCTGAGGCGATTGCCTGGGCCCGCCGTGGCTGTGGAAGGCGGCGCTTGATCAATCAAGCACCACTCCGTCGCCAGCGCTTCGGGCAGCGCGTTTAGCTGATGGGCAGCTACCAGTCGGGCGTTTAACCAAGGGGCGAGTAGCCAGGAAATAACCCGCTCCCAGCCTTGGCTGACCGAAATGGCTTCACCCAAGCGGGGTGCATCGGCGAGGCCATGAGCGGCCAGCGTTTCGCTTAGCTGAGGGTCGTGATCGGCCAGAGCGGCATCCATCAGCGCCTGCAGCGAGGCAAGTTCACCCTGCTGCTGGCTCAGCGCAGCGCGCTGCTCGTCGCGGCAGGTTACCGCTTGCTGGTAGGCGCTTTTGGCATCGCTGTAGCGCTGCTGCCACTGCTCACGCTCCACTTGGAAGGCGTCGGCACGTTGGTCGGCTTCTTCCAGGCGGGCTTGGTATTCGGCGTGCTCGTTTTGTAGCGCGGTCATGTCGGCCAGCTCGCCGCGCTGCTGGCGGCGGCGCTGCCCTTCTGCCTGCAGGCGGGCAATACGTTGCTCTAAGTCGCGCAGTTGGTCTTGGCTACGGTCGGCATCGCGGCTGGCCTCGCGCCAGCGGTTTTCGGCGTCGGCCCACTGCTGTTCAGCGGCTTCCAGCGCTGGCGTTGCGTCGGCCAGGGTCTGCTCGAGCAATTCGAGCTGCTCTTCCAGCGCTTCATGCTCGGGCAGCAGCTCCTCAAAGCGCTCATCGATCACCGCGAGCCGCTCCTGGTCGCCCTCGCTGACCTGGCGCTGCTCGTCGAGATCCCGTCGGGCGGTGGCAATGTCATTGGCCAACTGCGCTTCGCGGCTGCGGCGGTGGGCCTGGTCCTGCTCTAAGCGGGCAATGCGCGTGGTGGTTTCATAAAACTGCTGCTGGTGGCGGTCCAACACGTCGGCCAGCTCGTCGTGCTGTTCGCGGGCCTGCTCCAGGCGGGTTTCGCACTGACGCACGCCAAACACGTCTTTTTCGACGGCAATTTCCAGCTCGCGGACACGGCTCTCTTGGTGGGACTGTTCGGCCCGCAGGGCGCGGCCGCGCAGCAGCGCCAGCTCGCCTTTTAAGCGGTACTCCTGCTGCTTGAGCTCTTGGTAGCGCTTGGCGGCTTCCGCTTGGCGCTTGAGGCGTTCGAGCTGTTTATCCAGCTCTTCGCGAATATCGTCCAGGCGCTCCAGGTTCTCCTGGGTGCGCCGCATGCGGTTTTCGGTTTCCCGACGGCGCTCTTTGTACTTGGAAATCCCCGCGGCTTCTTCGAGGGTGGCGCGAAGGTCATCCGGGCGCGCTTCGATCAGCCGCGAGATCATCCCCTGGCCGATAATGGCGTAGGAGCGCGGGCCTAGGCCGGTCCCCATGAACAGGTCGGCGATATCCCGGCGGCGGCACTTCTGGCCGTTGAAGAAGTAGTTGGACTGGCCATCCCGGGTCACCAGGCGTTTGACGGCAATTTCTGAGTACTGGGCGTATAAACCGCCCATGCCGCCATCGCGGTTATCGAACTTCAGCTCGATAGAGGCCTGCCCTACCGGCTTACGTCCGGTAGAGCCGTTGAAGATAACGTCGGCCATGGATTCGCCGCGCAGGGTTTTGGCGGAGGACTCCCCCATCACCCAGCGCACGGCGTCGATAATATTGGATTTACCGCAGCCGTTGGGCCCAACGATGGCCGTCATGTTGCCATCGAAGGGCACGGTGACCGGATCGACAAAGGACTTGAACCCAACGAGACGTATAGAGGTTAAGCGCATTGCGACCCTTAGCAGCGGTAGCTTACGTGGTGGTTATTCAAAAACACGGTTAATAACGACATTGGCCGCATCGTCTTCGCTGATAGCACCTACGCTGACGCTCTCCAAATCGCCAAACAGGTCGCCCGGCTGCGGCGTGGCCTGCCCAGATTCTGAGACACGCACCACCAGGCGCGCTTCACGCACCTGGGAGATTTGCGCTTGCGGCGACATGGCGGCGGTATCGTCCAGCACCACGGTCATCGGCAGATCGGCAACCTGCGCGCGGATCACTGCCAGCGGCGGCAGCTCGCCGTCGATATCCCGCGCGGTGATGAACACCGTGGCGTCGTCACTGACGTTGTCTACCAGTGCCTCATCCATGGAAACGTGCACCCGCACCCCTTGGCCCTGAGCGGCGGCAGATGGCTCCGGTGCGACACCCATGCGCTCTTGGGCCACACGGATACCATCACGCAGGGAAGCAGCCGTCTCTGGGTCTGAAATATTGGCAACGGCACGGCGCCAACGGTCGACGGCCGTTTCATAATCACCGTTATCGAAGGCGTGAATGCCCAGAAGCCCCAACACGGTGGGCTGACGGGGGTCTAGTTCAAGCGTTTCATCGACCAGCGCCTGTACCTCGGGCGTTAACTCCCGCTCGGCCATGAAGAAGCGGAGCTGCGCCAACTGAGCGAGCAGCGGCGGAATGCGCCCTTCGATGGCGATCAAGCGCTCCAGCGCATCGACTGCTTTGTCAGGCTGACCGGTATCCCGGTAGAGTGGAAACAGCGAGCTCCACACGTTGGGGTTGTTAGGCTGGCGCTCGGCTTCGGCCTCCATGCGCTCCAGGAACATCATCAACGAGCCTTCCGGGTCGTTTCTGATCTCTTCTTGAATCGCGTAGAGCGTCAGGTCTCCTTCGGCACCGTTTTGCTGATACCAAAACGTACTGGCACCCACCACCGCTACCATGACCAGCGGCACCACCAGCCGTCCAGCGCTCGCAGCTTTCAGTGGCCGCTTGGCCTGAGTGGCAGTGTCTTCCAGCAGGCTGCGCTCTAGCTCTAGGCGATCTTCATTAAAACGAGCGTCGTCGATGTCGCCACGCTCGCGTGCCGCTTCCAGGGACGCCATGCGCCGCTGGAAAATCGCCACGTTCTGCTCGGCAGACGTATCGTTGGCTTCAAAGTGATCTAGCTGGTCGCGCAGAACGCGGGCACCGCGCATGGGGGCAACTAATAGCCACAGCGCGGGCAGTAACAGTAAGGCAATCGCTATCCAGAGCGGTGTCATGAAGACCTCTCGCGGTTAATCAGGGCATCCAAGCGGGCGCGTTCTTCTGCGCTCAACGCTTTCGCAGATGCATTGCGGCGGGCGCGTACCATCAGCACGACGACCAGCATGCCTAGCACCACCAACCCAATGGGTAGCCCCCACAGCAGGTAGGTGCGGTTTTCCAGGCGCGGGTTGTAGAGGATGTACTCCCCAAAGCGCTGCACCATGTGGTTGATGATTTCGATATCCGACTGACCGTCTTGAAGCAGCTGATAGACCCGTTCGCGCATATCACCAGAGATCGGCGCGTCCGAGTCATCGATAGCCTGGTTTTCGCATAACGGGCAGCGCATGGAGGCCGTGAGGTCACGGTAGCGCTGCTCCATCACCGGGTCGTCGAACTCGCGAACTTCAATGCCTGCCGCCACGACACTGCCCGCCAGTGCCAGCAGCATCACGGCGAAGATCCCACGCATTAACGCCATTTTTCTACCTCCGGCAGGATGCGTTCACGAACGTCTTCAGGTGACACGTAGCCTTTATGGTGGTAGCGAATCACTCCATCGGCATCCACCAAGAACGTTTCCGGTGCGCCGTAAACGCCAAGATCAAAGCCCAGGCTGCCTTCAGGGTCGAAAACATTCACTTCAAAGGGGTCGCCAAACTCGCTTAAAAACTCTAAGCCTTTCTCGCGGGTATCTCGGTAGTTGATGCCCACCATACGGATGCCGTTATCAGCGAGTTCTAACAGCTGCGGCATTTCCTGCTTGCAGGCGGGACACCATTCGCCCCATACGTTGACGAGCGTGACCTCCCCTGTCAGCAGCGATTGATCCACCTGACGGTTGGCATCCCGCAACGTGGAGGCTTCGAACGCAGGAAAATCCCGCGCCATCAGCGCTGAGTCTCGCTGTGAAGGGTCGCGCCCCAGCCCTTGATAGAGAAACAGCGCGATGCCCACAAAACCGATGGGTAAAAGAAGCAACAGCAGGCGGCGTGTCATACCGTGGCCTCCTGTGACGGAGATTGATCAATACGTGAGGATGCAGGTTGGCGCGCGGCTGCGCGGCGGTAGCGCTTATCCGCTACGGCCAAGATGCCGCCGAAGGCCATGAGCAGGCCGCCTAACCACAGCCAGCGCACAAACGGCTTGTACTGGACGCGCATGGCATAGCTGCCGTCGCCCAGGTCTTCACCCATGGCCACATAGAGGTCGCGGAACAAACCAGGGCGCAGCGCAACTTGGGTCATGGGCATGCCGGTGGCGAGGTAAAGGCGCTTCTCGGGGCGCATCACGAAGCTGCGTCCCTCGTCCCCGCGCTGTACCTGAATGATCGAAGTATCGGCCAGGAAGTTGGGGCCACGTCGGTTGGTGAGTTCCGTCATGGTGAACTGATAGCCCGCCACTTCCACGGTGGTGCCCGGCGACATGCGCACGTTGCGTTCGATGTTGTAGTTCGAAACGACGGCAACGCCCACGATGGTCACCGCAATGCCCACGTGGCCCAGCACCATTCCCCAATAAGAGAGCGAGAGCTTGCGCAGCCCGGCGACAAACGAGCTGGCGTGACGGGTCTTGTCGAACAGGTCGCGCACCATGGGCAGCACGATCCATAGCGCCGACACGATTCCCAATGACACCCACAAATTCCATTCGCCGCCGTAGACCAACGGCATGGCTACACCCAGCACAATGGCAGCTGCCGCCGCGAGACCTAGCTTACGCCACAGCTCACGACCACTCATGCTTTTCCAACGCGCCACCGGCCCCAAGCCCATGAAGACACACATCACCACGGTGAGCGGTACGAACAGCGCATTGAAGTAAGGCGGGCCTACGCTGATTTTACCCAACCCCAGAGAATCCAGAATCAGCGGGTACACCGTGCCCAAGAGCACCGTGACGGTCATGATGACCAAAATGATGTTGTTGATCAGCAGCAGCGAATCCCGCGAGAGCCAGTTAAAACCGACCTTATGGCTCACCCGCGGCGCACGCAGGGCAAACACTAGCAGCGATAGCGTGACGGTAATCGCCAGCAGCATCAAAATGAAGAAGCCACGGGTGGGGTCATTGGCAAAGGCATGAACCGAGGTCAGTACGCCCGAGCGCACCAAGAAGGTGCCCATCAGCGACAGCGAGAACGTCGAGATCGCCAGCAGCACCGTCCAGCTCTTGAACGAGCCACGTTTTTCGGTCACCGCCAGCGAGTGAACCAGTGCCGTGCCCGTTAGCCAGGGCAATAGCGAAGCGTTCTCCACCGGGTCCCAGAACCACCAGCCGCCCCAGCCAAGCTCGTAGTAGGCCCACCAGCTGCCGAGTGCGATCCCGACGGTGAGAAACGCCCAGGCCACGTTGGTCCAGGGGCGCGCCCAGCGGGTCCAAGCGGCGTCTAAGCGCCCGCCCAGCAGGGCGGCAATCGCGAAAGCAAACACCACCGAAAAGCCCACATAACCCATGTAGAGCATCGGCGGGTGAACCACTAGGCCAAAATCCTGCAACAGCGGATTCAGGTCCGCGCCATCCTGCGGCATGTTGGGCAGCAGGCGTTCAAAGGGGTTGGAGGTCATGAGAATGAAGAGCAAGAAGCCCACACACACCATGCCCATGATGCCCTGCACCCTGGCCACCATGTCGCGGGGCAAGTCGCCCGAGAAGACCGATGCCGCGAATCCCCAACCCGCCAGCATCAAGCTCCATAGCAGCACCGAGCCTTCATGGTTACCCCACACGGCGCTGAATTTGTAGTACCAGGGCAGCAGAGAGTTGGAGTTGTTAGCGACATTAGCCACGCTGAAATCGTCCAGCATGTAGCTGGCGGTCAAGCAGAGGTAGGCAATGGTCACAAACAGGAATTGGCCGATGGCCATGGGACGACCATAGGCCATCCACAGCGGGCGACGCGTGGCAGCCCCGGCAAGCGGCATCACCGCCTGAACCACCGCCATGAGTAGCGCGATAACCAGGGCAAAGTGGCCGATTTCAGGAATGATCTTAATCAACATGGGTGCTCCGAATTAGCATCAGGCTTTATCGCACAGCGTGCGTGCAGTCGTTAATAGTCGCTTCCTTCTGGGGAGCCTTCCTGCTCTAGGCGCTTGCCCACTTCGGCAGCTTTCGCTTGAAAGTCGGCCGGGGAGTAGCCTGCTTCTTCCAGTGCCTGCGCCACTTCGGGCGGCATGTAGTTTTCATCGTGGCGCGCCAGTACTTTATCGGCGTAGAGGCGGCCATCGGCCTGAAGCTCGCCAACCACCACCACGCCCTGCCCTTCACGGAACAGGTCCGGCAGAATACCGCTGTAGTAGACCTCTAGATCATCCACGTAGTCAGTTACCACGAACTCCACATCCAGGCTTTCCGGGTCGCGGGACACAGAGCCCTCTTTGACCATGCCCCCCGCGCGAATTTGGCGCTCCATAGGGGCATCGCCTTGGGCAATTTGTACCGGGCTGAAAAACAGATTGATATTGGCGCGCAGCGCATACAGGGTGAGCCCCACCGCAATGGCGGTGAGCGACAATAGCCCTAAGATAACAAACAGCTTCTGTTTACGTTTAGGCGTCATGGTGAACGTCCTTCTGAGCAGAGTTAACTGGCTCTTGCAGGGGCTGCGCGTGCGATGGCTGAGCGTTGCGCTGGGCATTTTCACGACGCGTCCGGCGCTTTACCACGTTGAGTAGCTGGCGGCGCTCCTGACGTGCGTGCCACACAATCACTAGCATCAACAGCGCAGTGACTCCCCAGGCAGCCCACACGTAGACCGCGTGACCGCCCATGGCAAAAAATTCGTTTAGCGAGGAAAAGGCCATTAGTTCGTCTCCTCGGCAAGCTCGCGCACCCAGCGCTTATTGGCTTCTCGACGCAGAATCTCGCTGCGCGTGCGCATCAGCGTGAGCGCAATAAAAAAGCTGTAAAAGCCCAATACCATGATCAGCAGCGGTGCCCACATGTCCATGGTCATGGCAGAGCGCCCTGTAATCGTGAAAGTGGCGGGCTGGTGAAGGGTGTACCACCAATCCACTGAGTACTTAATAATCGGAATATTGATCACGCCAACCATCGCTAGCACCGACGCGGCACGGGAACCGCTATCGCGGCTGCTAAACGCACCGCGCAAGGCAATTACGCCCAGGTAGAGAAACAGCAGAATCAGCATGGAGGTAAGCCGTGCATCCCACATCCACCAGGTTCCCCAGGTGGGCACGCCCCATACTGCGCCCGAAAAAAGCGCTACGAAGGTCATCGCGGCACCCAGCGGGGCCATCACGGTGGCGACCATATCCGCCACTTTGATCTTCCAGACCATGAATACCAGCCCGGAGACCGCCATGGAGACAAAGATGGATTGGGCTAGGAATGCGGCGGGTACGTGGACATAAATGATGCGAAAACTATTGCCCTGTTGATAGTCCGCAGGCGCAAAGGCCAACCCCCAGACGGTGCCTACCAACAGCAGCAGCGTCGCCGCCACCCAAAAAAGTGGCTGCAGCTTGGCGCTAATGGCATAGAACCACTTGGGTGATCTTAGTTTGTTGATAAAGGCCCACATGGTGTTCCCGTCCTCTAACCGTTAATGCTGATGCGCAGCGATGCCGCAATGGCCCAGGGAGCCAACATCAGCGCCAGCGCTAACAGTGCGCCTAAAATCGCCAGATGCGCGGCAATACCCTCGCCAAAAATAGCGGCTTGTACGGCACCTGCGCCGAAAATTAGTACTGGTATATAGAGCGGCAGCACTAGCAGCGAGAGCAGCACACCGCCACGGGCCAGCCCTACTGTTAGCGCCGCTCCGATCGCCCCAATTAAGCTCAAGCTGGCCGTACCGAGTGCCAACGACAGCGCTAGCACGGCGTAGCTTCCCGCTGGAAGCGACAGCATGATGCCCAGCAGCGGTGCCATCAGTGCCAGCGGCAGCCCCGTCAGCAACCAATGTACCGCCACTTTTGCCAACCCCAGCGCCGCCAGCGGCTGGGGTGCCAGTAATAGTTGTTCCAGGCTGCCATCGTCGTAGTCGCTGCGAAACAGGCTATCCAGCGAAAGCAGTGCCGCGAGCAGTGCGGCCACCCATAAAAGCCCTGGCGCAATGCTTGCCAACAGCTCTGGATCCGGTGAAATACCAATGGGAAACAGGGTAATCACCAGCGCAAAGAACACCAGCGGATTGAGCACTTCGCCACGACGGCGCAACATCAAGGTGAGGTCGCGTTTGAGGGTTGCCTTTATGGCCACCATCAAACCGCCCTGGGGTGCATGCATAGCCACCTCTGGGGTGCTCAGTTGAGCGTGTGAACGTTGCAACGCTGTCTCCTTCTTACCCCAGCTGAATGCGCCTAAGCACAGGTGACTCGGTCAACGCGTGGTGGGTGGTGACCAGAACGCAGCCGCCAGACTGTGCATGCGCCACCAACTGTGCCTCTAGCGCCGCCACCCCTTGGCGATCGATTGCGGTGAAAGGCTCGTCGAGCACCCACAGCGCCCGCTGGGTCAGGGTCAGGCGTGCCAGCGCCACGCGCCGCTGCTGCCCGGCTGAAAGCTGGCCGGCGGGGACATCTTCAAACCCCGCCAACCCAACGGCAGCCAACGCTGCCTCACGTGCAGGTTCGCTGCCCTTTTCCCCGCTAAGCGCCTGATACCAAGCTAGATTCTCCAGCGGTGACAGGCCTGCTTTCACGCCTGGGGCATGACCTAGATAGAGTAAATTGGCGAGAAAATGTTCACGGGCTTGGCGCATGGGTTCGCCATTCCAGTAAAGCTCGCCACGGTAATCGGTTAATTGGCCAGAGAGTATTTTCAGCAGGGTCGTCTTGCCGCTGCCGTTGGGGCCTTCAATGCGCACGATCTCACCGCTTTGGATATCGAGATCGAGCCCTTCAAACAGCCAACGGTCGTCGCGTTCACAGGCCAATTGTCGGGCTTGCAGGCACAGGCTCAAAAGACACTCCAGGCACGTTGATTTTGGGTCGAACTCTACACGGAAAGGCCCTTTCTCGCCAGTCACGCTCTGCGGTCTTGGGTCGCAGCGTGACCTGTCTCAATTTCCGCGTAAGAAACCCAGGTGTGAGACAGCACTAGAACTGTATGCAAAAACAGGCTTATACTGTAACAACTGTATAAATAGACACCACAGAATAAAACTACAGCTATCGACTCAATCAAACGCCTTGGCAACGGGCGCTGCATGGGAGAACACACTATGACGATTTGCCTATCCCCTCAGGTAACGTCTCACGTACCTTCTTACGTACCCTCTCAGACGCTGTCTCAACCGGTAGCGCCATCGACGCCTACCCCACTAGCGTCTCGCAGCGCCTCATCACATGCGCGCCAAGCGTGCACAGCCCCTCGCGTCACACGTCGCAACACCTACGCCCTGCGTATTCGCGGCGATCGCATGCGCGACTGCAATCTTTTCGATGGTGACGTTATTATCATTCATCGCCACCAGCACGACGCTCATCAAGAAACCGCCGTAGCAACGATTAACCAGCGGGAAGTGGCGCTGAAGCAGCTCTCTATCAGCCGTTTAGGCATTCATTTATGGCCCGAAGATGCAGCGATGCCCGAAGTCTTCCTGCATAATTGTGATATCCAGGTGCTGGGCATGGTGATGGGTGTGGCCCACCACGCAACGGAAACCCGGCACCATTAACGTTATCCACCCTGCTGAGAGTACTATTTGCGCTATCGAGTCCCTGATTTAGCCCCTGAGACATGGCACACCGCCGAGATTGACGTTGAAAAGAGTCAGTTCTTGGCCTGGGTGTGCCACGCTCCTACCACCGACGCCTTCGACGCGCTGCTTCAAGCGGCCAAAGCTGCCCACCCGAATGCCAGCCATCACTGCACTGCGTTTATCGCCGGACCTCCTGGAGAGCAAACGCATATTGGCTTTTCCGACGACGGCGAGCCCGGCGGAACCGCAGGCCGTCCGATGTTCCAGGCGTTGCAGGGCAGCCAGATTGGCGAAATTGGTTGCGTGGTGATTCGCTACTTTGGCGGCACCAAGTTAGGTACCGGAGGTTTGGCACGCGCTTATGCGCAGGCGGTCAATGCCGGGCTGGAAACGCTGCCCACCCGGGAAGTCGTCGAGCGGGATAGCTATTTATTAAAGGTCAGCTTCGCCCACGAAGCGCAAGCCCGCGCTTGGTGCGACGAGCAGGCACTGCCCGTGCAACAGGCGGAGTACGATGGCAACGGCGTGAGCTTAACCATTGGCTGGCCACGCGATGTCGAGCTGGATATCAGCGGACTGGAAAACCGCCTTAAAACATCCATTGAGCTACAGCGAACATAAAAAAACGCGGCTTACACGAGCGCTTGCTCGGTAAGCCGCGTTCTATAGCGGCAGACGTGCTGTCTAACTAGCCGCTTATCCCAGGTACTTGATCATCACACCGGCAGCCACTGCCGAACCAATGACCCCAGCAACGTTCGGCCCCATGGCGTGCATCAGCAGGAAGTTATGCGGGTTCGCTTCCAGACCCACCTTATTCGCCACACGCGCCGCCATCGGCACGGCAGACACACCCGCCGCGCCAATCAGCGGGTTGATGGGCATTTTGCTGACTAGGTTCATCAGCTTGGCCATCAATACGCCAGCGGCGGTGCCGATGCCGAAGGCTACGATCCCCAGCCCCAGAATACCCAGGGTTTCAAACGCCAGGAAGCTATCGGCCATCAGTTTCGAGCCCACAGAGAGCCCGAGGATGATCGTCACGATATTGATCAGCGCGTTTTGCGCGGTATCGGAAAGGCGCTCGACCACACCACACTCGCGCATCAGGTTACCAAAGCAGAACATGCCTAGCAGAGGTGCTGCGTCCGGTAGAAACAGCGCCACGGCGATCAATAGCATCAGCGGGAAAACCACTTTTTCGAGCTTGGAGACCGGACGCAGTTGCGTCATAGTGATCTTGCGCTCTTTTTCAGTGGTCAGCAGACGCATGATGGGTGGCTGAATCAGCGGTACCAGCGCCATATAGGCATAGGCCGCCACGGCAATCGCCCCCAGCAGCTCCGGCGCAAGTACGCTGGACACATAGATAGAGGTCGGGCCATCTGCCCCGCCGATAATACCAATCGCTGCCGCCTGATTGAGCGAGAAGTCCATAATGCCCATGGACGTGAGCAGCACGGCGCCGAACAGCGTAGCGAAAATGCCGAACTGTGCCGCCGCGCCCAGAAACAGCGTGCGCGGGTTGGCCAGCAGCGGGCCGAAATCGGTCATTGCCCCAACGCCCATAAAGATCAGCAGCGGCGCAATGCCCGAGCCAATGGCGACCTTATAGAAGTTGTAGAGCATGCCGTCGCTGTAGCCGACGCTCACTGCGATATCTTTCGCGGCGCGCAGCTGATCCGGCGCAGCCGAATCATGGGCAATCGCTTTCAGCGTCTCGCGCCAACCCTCTACCCCAGTCAGCGGATCTAGCGTCGCGCCCAACGCTGTAGCCATTTGCTGCAGCACGGCGGGCTTGGCGACTTCAATCGCTTGATCCAGCGCTGAAATCGCCAAGCCTGCCTCAGGAATATTGGCAAGAATACCGCCAAACCCGATTGGCACCAGCAGCAGGGGCTCAAACTTCTTGTAGATCGCCAGGTAGAGCAACCCAAGCCCTACCAGGATCATAACCGCTTGGCCCAGCTCCAGATTATAGAGCCCGGAGCCTTCCCATAAGGTGATTAATTTATCCATTCCCGAGTTGCCCTTAAAGCTCAATCAGTGCATCGCCAACAGCGACGCTATCGCCTTCGCTGACATTGACTTTCGATACCGTACCGGCACTGCTGGCACGCACTTCGGTTTCCATCTTCATGGCTTCCAGGATAATCACCACATCGCCTTCGGCCACTTGGTCGCCTGGGCGTACATTCACCTTGAAGATGTTACCGGCCAGCGGCGCATCGATGCTTTCACCGCTGGGCGCTGGGGCGGCAGCCTCAGACTGTGCAGCAGGCTGCTCCTGAATATCGCCAATCTCGCCACCTTCCGACACCTCGACCACGTAAGCCTTACCGTTGAGCTTCACGGTGTAGGTTTCCGGACCACCGGCAGGCGCAGGTGCTGCTGCGGGAGCCTCTGCCTTAGCTGGGGCGGCTGCCTGAGGCGCTTCGGGCGCAGGCTCAAAGGCGTCTTTATTGTCGCGGTTTTTGAGGAATTTCAGGCCAATCTGCGGGAACAGCGCATAGGTCAGCACGTCATCCACTTCCCGCTCGCCCTCGGCAAGGCGAATGCTATCGGCGCTGGCTTTCTCTTTCAGCTCGGCCGCGAGCTTGTCCATTTCTGGAGAGAGATTATCTGCCGGGCGGCAAGTAATCGGCTCGCCGCCTTCCAGTACACGCTTTTGCAATTCGGCATTGAAAGGAGCCGGGGCAGAGCCGTATTCGCCCTTCAGCAGCGCCTGCACTTCTTTAGAGATCGACTTATAGCGCTCGCCCATCATGACGTTCATGACTGCCTGAGTGCCCACAATCTGTGAGGTGGGCGTCACCAACGGAATAAAGCCGAGGTCTTCGCGTACGCGGGGGATTTCGCTCAGCACGTCATCCAGCTTGTCGCCAGCGCCCTGCTCTTTTAGCTGGCTTTCCATGTTGGTGAGCATGCCGCCCGGGACCTGGGCCACCAGAATGCGCGAATCGATGCCGCGCAGCGAACCTTCAAAAGAAGCGTACTTTTTGCGCACTTCACGGAAGTAGCCCGCGATATCTTCCAGCAACTCCAGGTCTAGCCCAGTGTCGCGGTCAGTATCTTTGAGCATGGCAACCACGGATTCAGTCGGGCTGTGGCCATAGGTCATCGACATGGAGGAGATCGCCGTATCGACGTTATCAACCCCCGCTTCGACCGCTTTCAGGATGGTCGACGTGGATAAGCCGGTCGTCGCATGGCAGTGCAAATGCACTGGAATGGAGAGCTCTTTTTTCAGCCGTGAGACCAAATCGTAAGCGGTATACGGCGTGAGTAGCCCAGCCATATCCTTGATAGCCAGAGAATCTGCGCCCATTGCAGCAATGGTTTTGGCAAGATCTACCCAGCTATCCAGGGTATGTACCGGGCTCACCGTGTAGGAAATGGTGCCCTGTGCATGGCCGCCGACTTGGCGAACCGCTTTGATGGCGCGTTCCAGATTGCGCGGGTCGTTCATGGCATCAAACACGCGGAACACATCAACGCCGTTGGTTTTAGCACGCTCGACGAATTTATCAACTACGTCATCGGCGTAGTGGCGGTAACCCAGCAGGTTTTGGCCGCGCAGCAGCATTGCCTGAGGTGTGTTCGGCATCGCCTCTTTAAGGGCACGAATACGCTCCCACGGGTCCTCTCCTAAATAACGGATACACGCATCAAACGTTGCTCCACCCCAGGTTTCCAGAGACCAGTAGCCGACTTTATCCAGCTTTTCGGCGATGGGCAGCATGTCATCCAAGCGCAGACGCGTAGCAAACAGCGATTGGTGCGCATCGCGCAGGACAACATCAGTGATTCCCAGAGGACGTTTTGTTTCATTCATGGTCGTGGCTCACAGTTTAGCGTTATGGATTTGTAGTAAATTTAACAAAAAAATAGCCATCAGAGCGAAATAAGCACACAAAAGCGTGCGTCTTACGGACGGCGGGACGAGCGGTAACGATGCACTGCAGCACTGATCACCGCGGCAACTTCGTCATTTTGGCCGTTACTGGCGGGTGTTTTTGCACTATTTCGACCCGCTGGCGCTGCCACTGGAGCAGGCTGAAAGCGGTCAATCAACTTCGACATCAGCGTAACGCTAATGACCAAAATAGTAAGAAAAACAAAAACAAAGCCCATACCAAGGCCCATTAGAGCGAGCCCCTCTTGGAGTAACTCCGACCCCTGCATAGCGTGCTCTCCTTGTTTTATAGGGTTATTGGCACGCCAAACGCCTCTAACGGCGCTTGGCGCAATAAGGGTAATACACTAACCTGCCACATTCAGGATAGAATGCAATCGCGCCATAGTGGAAGTCATGGTTGTTAATTTACTACATAAAGGCAAGATCGGTCTTGCACCGATGGAAGGCGTTATCGATGCGCTCACCCGCGATCTACTGACTCGTCAGGCCGGTTTCGACTGGACGGTGACGGAGTTTGTCAGGGTAGTGGATACCCGCCTTCCCCCACGGGTGTTTTACAAACACTGCCCCGAACTCACCGAGCGCCCGGTAGCGACGCCTAGCGGCGTACCCGTCCATCTGCAGCTACTCGGCTCCGACCCTAGGGCACTAGCCGAAAATGCCCGCCAGGCGCTAGCCCTTGGGGCCATTAGCGTGGATCTCAACTTTGGCTGCCCAGCCAAGCTGGTGAACCGCCACGACGGCGGCGCATCGCTACTGCGCCAGCCCGACCGTGTCTATCAGGCCGTCAAAGCGGTCGCAGAGGCGCTAGACGGCGCAATTCCGGTGACCGCGAAGATTCGTCTGGGATTTGCCAATCGCCGCTTGGCGGTGACCTGTGCGCAGGCGACGGAAGCAGGCGGCGCAGCGCGCTTGGTCGTACATGGCCGGACACGGGACGAGGGGTATCGCCCACCCGCTCACTGGGAGTGGATTGGCAAAGTGCGCCACCACGTATCGATCCCCGTGGTAGCCAATGGCGATATCTGGACGCTTGAGGATTACTGGAAGGCACGCACGCTCTCCGGCTGCTGCGATGTGATGCTCGGGCGCAGCGCGCTGGCTGACCCCTGGCTGGCACCTCGGATTCGCCACTGGCAACAAACCGGCGAACGTTTGGTGGAAACCACTTGGGAAATGCGCGCCAGCGTACTGCAAGAGTACGCCGCGCTCCAGCGCCAACACCTTCCTGACCGCGTGGTCGTGTCGCTGGTGAAGCAGTGGCTTGCACAAATGCGCCAGGGCAATGCCGAAGCCGACCAGCATTTTCAGCGTCTGAAGCGCCTGACCGACTTGGATGCACTTCTCGGCAGCCTTACCCCTAGCGCAAGCGCCCTCGCCGCCTACGAACCCGCCTAAGCCGGGCGCAGTGCCTGAACCAGCCGCCGTTGAACCTGCTGAGTCAAAGCGCCTATCGAGGCGCTTTTTTTCGACCCATACGCGGGTTCGACCCACCTCATTTCCTACGAGCCAAAAAAAAGCGCCCTTCCGCAAAGTTGCGGGGGCGCTTTACACGATCGCAAGACTAACGCGCGAGCCACGTTAGTCAGGCTAGAAAACAGAAAACCCGCTCTTTAATGAGAGCGGGTTTTGAAATCTGGCGCGCCCGGGAGGATTCGAACCTCCGACCACCTGATTCGTAGTCAGGTACTCTATCCAGCTGAGCTACGGGCGCTTTTCAGTCATTGCCTAATTCATCAAGCAATGAAATCAGTGTAACATCAAGCACTTAGCTTTGCAACTTGGCGCGCCCGGGAGGATTCGAACCTCCGACCACCTGATTCGTAGTCAGGTACTCTATCCAGCTGAGCTACGGGCGCGTATCAAATTACGATGCTACATCATGCAGTTGGCGGAGAGAGAGGGATTCGAACCCTCGATAGGGCTATAAACCCTATACTCCCTTAGCAGGGGAGCGCCTTCAGCCACTCGGCCACCTCTCCTCAACGGCACGGCGCGAATATTACCGATTTTGATGACTGGTGTCCAGTCTTATTCCGATTTTTTTCGCGCTGGCCTAAAATCACCGCTTAAACGCCCTTTAATGAGCGTAACACGGGCGGCCATTTATTCTGATTCGCTTTCACTATTACGTTCACGCTGAATGCGCTGATAGATCTCTTCACGGTGAACCGCGACATCTTTTGGTGCGTTCACACCAATGCGCACTTGATTACCTTTCACACCTAATACTGTGACGGTAATTTCATCACCGATCATCAGCGTTTCGCCAACGCGGCGGGTTAGGATGAGCATGGCTGATCTCCTTCTCAGACGTTTTATACAACGGGATGTGTCCGCCAGCGGCGTCACCATGCCATTATGCGGCATGGTGACGCCTGCCACCAAAGGCTTTGGCCCCTATGACACCTTACCCTCCCGTTGAAAGAAAGCTCACCACCACACGGCAGCGAGTAACTTCAGCGTAGAAGGTTTAGGCCACAATTGTTATTCAGATTCGATATCGGACTTATCGAGACCAAACGCTTTGTGTAAGGCGTTAACTGCAAGCTCCATATGTTTTTCGTCAATTACGACAGAAATTTTAATTTCTGAAGTAGAGACCATACGGATATTAACGTTTTCATCGGCCAATACGCGGAACATTTTAGAGGCAACACCCGCATGAGAGCGCATGCCAACGCCGACCAGCGACACTTTGGCAATGTTGTCATCGCCGCGCAGCTCACCGCCGCCCAGGTCAGGAATAACGGTCTCTTCTAGCAGCTTTTTGGTGGCTTTATAGTCACCTTTTGCCACGGTGAAGGTGAAGTCGGTGTAATCGCCAGCTGGTGCAACGTTCTGGACGATCATATCTACTTCAATATTCGCGTCGGCAATCGGCCCCAAAATACGTGAAGCCACACCAGGTACATCCGGCGTATTCAGCAGGGTGAGTTTGGCTTCGTTCTTGGTAAACGCGATACCGGAGATTAGCGGTTCTTCCATAGAATCCTCGTCTTGGTCTGAATCTGCAACAATCAGGGTGCCAGGGCCGTCTTCAAAGCTAGACAGTACCCGCAGCGGCACGTTGTATTTACCGGCGAATTCAACAGCGCGAATTTGCAGCACTTTGGAGCCCAAACTAGCGAGTTCGAGCATTTCTTCTACGGTGATGCTTTCAAGGCGCTGCGCTTTGGAACATACACGGGGGTCCGTGGTGTAAACACCGTCTACGTCGGTATAGATTTGGCACTCATCAGCCCCCAAGGCGGCAGCAAGCGCCACGCCGGTGGTATCAGAGCCGCCACGCCCCAGCGTGGTGATATTGCCGTCTTCGTCTACGCCTTGGAAACCAGCGACCACCACGACCTTCCCTGCATCCAGGTCAGATTTGAGATCGTCAGTTTCAATACGCTGAATACGCGCCTTGGTGTAGGCGCTGTCGGTATGAATTCCTACCTGGGCACCCGTGTGCGAGGTCGCCGACACGCCAATTTGCTGTAGCGCCATGGCCAGTAGGGAAATGGTCACCTGCTCCCCTGTTGAGAGCAACATATCCATTTCACGCGGGGCGGGATCCTCGTTCAGAGCATGGGCCATTTCGGTCAGGCGGTTGGTCTCGCCACTCATCGCGGAGACAACAACCACTACCTGATGGCCCTGGTCGCGAAAGCCTTTAACTTTTTCCGCCACGGCCTTGATACGGTCGACAGAGCCCACCGAGGTGCCGCCGAACTTCTGTACGTATAGTGCCATATGCCGTTTTTCCTTTACG
Source organism: Vreelandella sp. L-15 (assembly GCF_056857635.1). NCBI lineage: Bacteria > Pseudomonadati > Pseudomonadota > Gammaproteobacteria > Oceanospirillales > Halomonadaceae > Vreelandella > Vreelandella sp. L-15. The sequence continues at coordinate 37,833 of NZ_JBSXNN010000050.1, forward strand.
TTCGGGAATGGAGGGTGAATATTATTGTTGCCAACTTTCCTAACTAGCAAAAAGGCCGGTAGCAAATAATGCCACCGGCCTCTCTATTTAGCGAAGTGTGTTTTCCAACCAAGCCGGGACACTGTTCAACGCGTCCGGCAGCGCCTCTGGCTGACTGCCGCCTGCTTGAGCCATATCAGGGCGCCCACCCCCTTTGCCACCCACTTGGGAGGCCACATGATTAACCAGCTCGCCCGCTTTAACACGGCCAGTTAAATCAGAAGTGACCCCAGCAATCAGGCTGACTTTACCAGCGGCCTTGTCAGCAGTGGCTAGCATAATCACGCCAGAGCCTAGCTTGTTTTTCAGCTGATCCAATACGCCGCGCAGATCTTTACCAGACACGCCATCCAACTCAGTTACCAGCAGCTTCACGCCGCCCACTTCCTGCACTTGGCTGAGCATATCGCTACCCGCCGCGCTCGCCAGCTTCGCTTTGAGCTGCTCAAGCTCTTTTTCCAGGCTGCGGTTGCGCTCCACCAGCGATTCGACACGCGCTTCCACTTGCTCTGGCTTGGTTTTTAAGCGTTCGCTAATCCGCTGAACACGGGCTTCTTGCTCACGGAAATACGCCAGTGCGTTTTCGCCGGTGATCGCTTCAATGCGACGCACACCCGAGGCAATACCTACTTCGCTGACCACGTGGCAGCAGCCAATGTCGCCACTGCGCTTGACGTGGGTACCGCCGCAAAGCTCGATGGAGAAGTCATCGGCACCGATGGTCAATACGCGCACGTTATCAGCGTATTTGGCTTCGAACAGTGCTGCCGCGCCTTTGGCCTTGGCATCGGCGAGGCTCATCTGCTCGATTTTGGTCGGCGCGTTGGCCAAGATTTGCTCGTTGACGATGCGCTCGACCTCAGCAAGCTGCTCTGCGGTCATCGGTTCGAAGTGACTAAAGTCAAAACGCAGACGCTCTGCGTTGACCAACGAGCCCTTCTGCTGAACGTGATCGCCCAGCACCATACGCAGTGCTTTGTGCAGCAGGTGGGTCGCGGAGTGGTTACGAATGGTCGCGCTGCGCAGGCTGGCGTCCACTTCACCGCGTACGTTGGCGCCGACACTCAGACTCCCTTCGACCATTACCCCCTGGTGAAGGTGGTGGCCACTCTGTTTCTGAGTATCGTTCACCTGAAAACGACCACCATCGACGTGCAAGTAGCCAGTATCGCCCACCTGGCCGCCGGACTCCCCATAGAACGGAGTACGATCGAGCACTACGGTGCCTTTTTGACCGGCTTCCAAGGCCGCCAGCGCGTTGCCTTCGCTGTCCACTATGGCGGTCACGGTGGCCTGGTCTTCCAGCCGCTCGTAGCCGGTAAACTGGGTTTCGCCGTCCAGTTCGATAGAGGCCGTGTAATCCGCGCCAAACTGGCTGGCGGCACGAGCGCGTTCGCGTTGAGCTTCGAGTTCACGCTGGAAACCGGCTTCATCCAGTGTCACTTCACGTTCTCGGCACACGTCAGCAGTCAAATCGAACGGGAAGCCGTAGGTGTCGTAGAGTTTGAACACGGTTTCGCCGGGCAGCACATCACCTTGCAGCTCTTCGAGCGCCGCGTTCAGCAAGCCCATACCGTGATCCAGCGTCCGCGCAAACTGCTCTTCCTCTTTCAGCAGTACGCGGGCGATCTGCTCGCTGGCATCGCGCAGCTCGGGGTAGGCATCGCCCATCTCGGCGTCCAGCGCGCTAACCAGCTTGTGGAAGAACGGCTCAGACGCGCCCAGCTTGTGGCCGTGGCGAATGGCGCGACGAATAATCCGGCGCAGCACGTAGCCGCGGCCTTCATTGGAGGGCAGTACGCCGTCGGCAATCAAGAAAGCGCAGGAGCGAATGTGGTCAGCAATGACGCGTAGCGAGGGCGCGGTGGTATCGCTATGTCCCGTGGCGTCTGCTGCCGCCTTGAGCAAATTCTGGAACAGATCGATTTCGTAGTTGGAGTGCACACCCTGCATGACAGCCGCCACACGCTCCAGGCCCATACCGGTATCGATAGAGGGCTTAGGCAGCGGATTGAGGGTGCCTTGGGCATCGCGCTCGAACTGCATGAAGACGAGGTTCCAGATCTCGATGTAGCGGTCGCCATCCTCTTCAGGGCTTCCGGGCGGGCCACCCCACACTTCCGGGCCGTGATCGAAAAAGATCTCAGAACTGGGGCCGCAAGGGCCGGTGTCGCCCATTTGCCAGAAGTTGTCCTCGTCCAGCTTGGAGAAACGCTCGGGGTCGATACCGATCTCATCTTTCCAGATGCGCTCGGCTTCGTCGTCGCTGATATGTACGGTGACCCAGAGCTTCTCTTTGGGTAACCCCAGGGTTTCGGTCAAAAATGTCCAGGCAAAGCGGATGGCGTCACGCTTGAAATAGTCGCCAAAGCTGAAGTTGCCCAGCATTTCGAAGAAGGTGTGGTGGCGAGCGGTGTAGCCAACATTATCTAAGTCATTATGTTTGCCGCCGGCACGCACACAGCGCTGAGCAGAAGTGGCACGCACGTAGGGGCGAGGGTCACGACCCAAAAACACATCTTTGAAAGGCACCATGCCCGCATTAGTGAACAGCAGCGTCGGGTCGTTGCCCGGCACCAGCGAGCTAGACGGAACAGCCGTGTGGCCGTGCTCTTCAAAAAACGTTAAAAAGGCCTGTCTGATCTCTGCGCTTTTCATAGGGTATCCGTAACAAGAAAGCGTGATGCCCCAGGGCGCTGTCGCCGCCACCCGCTGGGGTCGCAAAGGGACCATTATAACGCAGTTGTCAAACGACTAAAGCCGCAGTTAGTGGCAAAACCAAAACAGACGGCCCAAACAGAGAAGAAACAAACAGGAAGAAAGCCGCTGTAAGCTAGGGCAGTAACAGCCCTGAGCGGGGTTATAGACAGCCCTGAGCGGGGCTACAAACAGGAAAGAGCATAGCGAATTTGTTCAAAATCAAACCCACGCGCTGCTAAAAAACGCTCGCGCTTGGCACGCTCTTTGGGGGAATCACCCGGAGTGGAAAAACGCCTTTCCAGCGTTTCTCGAGCAAGCTCAAACCAGTCTACCGCTTCACGCTCTTCTACTGCTGCCAACGCGGCGGCCTGAGTTTCCTGGTCAACCCCGCGTTGGCGAAGCTCGCCTTTAATGCGAATTAGGCCCTGCCCTCTGGAAATACGCGAGCGTATAAAGCTCTCGGCAAAGCGTGCATCGGACTGCAGCGACTGCTCGGCCAAGGCGTCTAGGCAAGCAGAGATTTCATCGGCATCAAAAGTTTTTTGCTGTAACTTACGCGCCAGCTCGGCGCGAGAATACTCGCGCCGAGCCAGTAGTTGAATCGCTACTTCACGTGCAGAAGCATCCACATTAGAGGAAAACATCGAGTTTCCCTCTTAGCACATGCAATGGAGGTAGCGGCTTAAAGCAGATCATCATCGCTATCTGTAGCCACATCAGCGGCAGACGCTTCTTCCTTCTTCGGCTCCGCCTTGGCCAGTAGCTGATCACGAATCTGAGTTTCAATCTCGTTCATGATTTCAGGATGCTCTTCCAGGTACTGCGCCGCATTGGCTTTACCCTGGCCGATCTTGTTGCCTTTATAGCTGTACCAAGCGCCTGCTTTGTCTACTAGGCTGCACTGCACGCCAAGATCGATAACCTCACCCGCGTGGTAGATACCTTTGCCGTAAAGGATCTGGAACTCAGCTTGCCGGAACGGCGGTGCCACCTTGTTCTTCACTACTTTCACGCGGGTTTCGTTACCGGTGACTTCGTCGCCCGACTTCACCGAACCGGTGCGGCGAATATCCAAGCGCACGCTGGAGTAGAACTTCAGCGCGTTACCTCCGGTCGTGGTCTCGGGGCTACCGAACATCACGCCAATCTTCATACGAATCTGGTTGATGAAGATCACCAAGCAGTTGGCGTTTTTGATGTTACCGGTGATTTTACGCAGCGCCTGGGACATCAAGCGCGCCTGCAGGCCCACGTGGGAGTCGCCCATTTCGCCTTCGATTTCCGCACGCGGAGTCAGCGCAGCCACGGAGTCGATGATAATCACATCCACGCCGCCCGAGCGGACCAGCATATCGGTGATTTCCAGCGCTTGTTCACCGGTGTCCGGCTGGGAAACCAGCAGGTCGTCCAGGTTGACGCCCAGCTTCTCAGCGTAGCTGGGGTCGAGCGCGTGCTCGGCATCAACGAAGGCACACACTTTGCCCTGCTTTTGCGCTTGGGCAATGACCGAAAGCGTCAGGGTAGTTTTACCCGATGACTCTGGGCCAAAGATTTCGACGACACGACCAAACGGTAAACCACCAATGCCGAGTGCAATATCCAGCCCCAGCGAACCGGTGGAGACAGACGGCATCACGACGCGTGGCGCATCGCCAAGGCGCATAACGGTCCCTTTACCAAACTGGCGATCAATCTGGCTGAGTGCAGCATTAAGCGCTTTTGTGCGGTTGTCTTCCTGAGCCATGCGGAAATTCCTCATAACAAGCTGTATAATTAGCCAGTAGTATGCCAAAGATTAGCGGCTAAACAAATCCTCAGCGGCAACTTTAACGATTATTTCTTCTGCGCCTGAGCGCTCAGCCTCGACACTAAACCCGCCAGCGCTTCGCGCACCGCCTGCTCCCGCACCGCTTGGCGGTCGCCGGGGAAGTGGAAGCACTCTGCCTGCTGCTGTCCAGCACTGCCCCAGGCAATCCATACGGTACCTACCGGTTTTTCGTCGCTGCCGCCCTCCGGGCCGGCCACACCGCTCACCGCAACGGCTAAATCAGCCCCGCTTTCACGGCAGGCTCCCGCCACCATCGCCTTCACCACGGCCTCGCTAACGGCTCCATGGGCTTCAAGCGTGGCAGGCTCCACACCCAGCAGGCGGGTTTTCGCGGCGTTTGAGTAGGTCACATAGCCCGCTGTAAAGTACGCCGAACTGCCTGCCGCCGAGGTAATCGCACTGGCAATGCCTCCTCCGGTGCAAGACTCTGCGGCGGTCACTTCAACGCCAAGCTGAAGGCAAAGCCGCCCCAGCCGCTGGGCAAGCAGCGATAAATCGAGGTTCTTGAGGCTAGAAACGCTGGGGGGCATGGTGACTCCTTCATGTAAGACCTTAGGGTAGCGTAGAATACTGCGTTTAGCTTTCTCAATGAAATTGCTCAACGAACATGCCGCAGGCCAACCGCTTGCGCCACGCTCAATCAGGACGCCCATGTCACAGGCCAGCCCCGCCCATACGCCAATGATGGCGCAATACCTTAACATCAAGCGCGAGCACCCCGAGGTACTGCTGTTTTACCGCATGGGGGATTTTTACGAGCTGTTTTTCGATGACGCTAAACGCGCCGCTGCGCTGCTGGATATCACCCTGACCCAGCGCGGCCAGTCGGGGGGTAAACCCATCCCCATGGCCGGGGTGCCCTACCATAGCGCGGAAGGTTATTTAGCCCGCTTAGTAGCAGGCGGTGAGTCGGTGGCGATTTGCGAGCAAATCGGCGACCCAGCCACTAGTAAAGGCCCGGTGGAGCGTCAGGTGGTGCGCATCGTCACCCCCGGCACACTGCACGATGAAGCCCTGCTAGATGCTCGGCGAGATAACGTTCTGGTGGCCGTTGCCCCCGGAAAAGCTGGCTGGGGACTGGCATGGCTGGAGCTCTCCAGCGGTCGTTTTAACGTACTGGAAGTCGAGAGCGAAGCGGAAATGCTCGCCGAGTTGACCCGCCTCTCCCCTGCGGAGCTGCTGGTGCCGGAGAGCCTGACCCTGCCCGATGCGTGGTCGCAAAAGCGCAGCCTACGCCGCCAGGGGGAGTGGCTATTCGATCTGGAAAGCGCCACCCGCAGCCTGTGCGACCAATTTGAAGTTAGCGACCTGCGTGGCTTTGGCTGCGCGCATCTCTCCACGGCGCTGATCGCGGCCGGTGTCTTGATCGACTACGCGCGCGATACCCAGCGCTCGCGCCTGCCCCACGTGACCGCCATCAGCGTAGAGAACCGCGACGATGCCGTGGTGATCGACGCCGCCAGCCGCCGCAATCTGGAAATCGACATCAACCTCGGCGGCACCGGCGATAACACCCTGGCCAGCGTGCTTGATACCTGCACCACGGCCATGGGTTCGCGGCTTTTAAAGCGCTGGCTGAATCGCCCGCTACGCCAGCGGGAGATCGTCGAGGGCCGCCAAGCCGGCGTGGCCCTACTCTCTATTGATGCCAACTATATGAGTCTGCGGGATACGCTGAGCGACGTGGGGGACGTGGAACGCATACTCGCCCGCGTCGCTCTTTACAGCGCACGCCCACGCGATCTCGCGCGACTGAGAGATGCGCTCGCCACGCTGCCCACGCTGGAAGCGCTGCTGACCGATATCGACAGCGGCAGCACCCTGGATAGCCTCAAGCCGCACATTCGCCCCTACCCCGAGCTGGCCGATACGCTAGCGCGAGCGCTGGTCGACAACCCGCCCGTAGTCATTCGGGATGGCGGCGTAATTGCCGACGGCTTCGATGCCGAGCTAGATGAGCATCGCGGCATGGCCGAAAACGCAGGCGACTATCTCGTTCAGTTAGAACTGAGAGAGCGCGAACGCACGGGACTTGCCAACCTAAAAGTCGGCTATAACCGCGTACACGGCTACTTTATTGAGCTGCCCCGCGCCCAGGCGCAGCATGCGCCAGCTGACTATATCCGTCGTCAAACGCTGAAAAACGCCGAGCGCTTTATTATCCCAGAGCTGAAGGAGTTTGAGGACAAAGCGCTTTCCGCCAAGTCGCGGGCGCTGACGCGGGAAAAATGGCTCTACGATCAGTTGCTAGCCGAGCTCAACGCCCAACTGCACGAGCTACAAAACACCTCACGCGCGCTGGCTGAGCTGGATGTACTGTGTGCTTTTGCCGAGCGTGCCGACGCTCTTAACTGGGTACGCCCGCAGCTAGTGGACGCGACCGGCATTACCATTACCGCCGGACGGCACCCGGTGGTCGAACAGGTGAGCGACACGCCGTTCGTGCCTAACGATGTTATGCTAACGCCCAAGCAGCACATGCTGATCATCACCGGCCCCAACATGGGCGGTAAATCGACCTACATGCGCCAAACCGCCCTGATCGCCCTGCTGGCCCATAGCGGCAGCTTCGTACCCGCCGATGCCGCCGAAATCGGCCCGGTTGACCGTATCTTTACCCGGATCGGATCGTCAGATGATCTAGCGGGCGGGCGCTCTACCTTCATGGTAGAAATGACTGAAACCGCCAATATTTTGCACAATGCCACCGAACACAGCTTGGTGTTAATGGATGAGATTGGCCGTGGCACTAGCACCTTCGATGGGCTTTCCTTGGCCTGGGCAAGCGCCGAGCATCTCGCTAACGCTCGGGCGCTCACGCTGTTTGCCACGCACTATTTTGAAATGACGGCACTGCCTGAGCAGGCGGAGGGCATCGCCAATATTCATTTGACGGCAACGGAGCACGGCGATGGTATCGTGTTCATGCACCGTATCGAGGCAGGCCCCGCCAGCCAGAGTTATGGCTTACAGGTCGCCCAACTCGCCGGGGTCCCGGCTCCGGTAATTCGTCGCGCTCGGGAAAAGCTGATGATGCTCGAACAGCGGGATGTCGACGAGCAGCAGCGGCCCTCAGCGAGCCCTGCGATACCGCAGCAAAACGACCTGTTCGCCAGCGCCCCGCACCCGGTGGTAGAAGCGCTCGGCAAGGCGGATATCGACGACTTGTCGCCTCGCGAAGCGCTGACCTTGTTGTATCAGTGGCGAGAGTTGCTATAGACAATGGATATAATGAGCGTCAGTAATCGCATCAAACAGATGAGCGCGAGCGCTTGCCGCCGGGTATGGGCACCACTAGAATGTCGCCCATACCTTTTTACCTTATAAAAAACCGCAGATTTATAACCATTCACGATTGACCACGACCGGGAGGCTTCTCGGTCTCGCAAGAGGGATAGCAAGATGACGTTTGTCGTTACCGAGAACTGCATCCAATGCAAATACACCGACTGTGTGGAAGTTTGCCCAGTCGACTGTTTCTACGAAGGCCCCAATTTCCTAGTTATTCACCCGGACGAGTGCATCGACTGCGCGCTGTGTGAGCCAGAGTGCCCTGCTGAGGCAATATTCTCGGAGGATGAGCTGCCAGATGGCCAAGAGCAGTTTATCGAGATCAACGCGGAGTTGGCCGAAGTGTGGCCCAATATTGCCGAGAAGAAAGACCCTCTGCCCGATGCAGAAGAGTGGGATGGCAAAACGGGTAAGCTGGAAAAACTCGAGCGTTAAGCGCAGAGTGTTAGCACATCCCAAAAAAACCAGCGTTTACGCTGGTTTTTTTGTAGTCGGATGGAAGGCGTCCATGATTGCGTGAATGGCCTACACAAAAAAAGGCGGCCCGTAGGCCGCCCGCTCCAAGCACTTCCTCTGACCACTCCCTGTGTCAACCTCCTCAGGTGACTTCCTTGCCAGGACTCACGTCTCTGTATCACCCGGCGCACCTGCTTGCATCCCGTTGCATCCTGCCTGAAGCATCCTTGCCTCCCCTTGTCCTGAATGCATTGTGGCAGAACAGCGCAACTTCTCAATCGGACCCAATACGCAAAAGGCGAGCCCAAGGGACCCGCCTTTCTTTCATAAAACCCAACTAAGACAATCACTTAAAGTTGAATTAGTGAAAAATCTCGCTTTTTCTTACAAGGTTTCGAGCGAATTTCGTCGGCATTTGTAAGAGATCTCTTACAAATTTTTGAGAGATCCCTTACACGCGAACGCTATGTTTTTGACCTACTGGCCTTTGATGGCTTTCAAACCGGGGTAGCTCACATCCCCTAGCTCGGCTTCGATCACCAGCAGGCGGTTGTACTTCGCGACACGGTCAGAACGACACAGCGATCCGGTCTTGATTTGTCCCGCACAGGTGCCTACGGCCAAATCGGCAATAGTGGTATCTTCCGTTTCACCACTACGGTGGGAGATGACCGCCGTAAAGCCCGCATCTTGGGCCATTTTAATCGCGTCGAGGGTTTCGGAGAGCGAGCCAATCTGGTTGAACTTGATCAGAATCGAGTTACCGATCTGCTCGTCAATGCCACGCTTAAGGATTTTGGTATTGGTGACGAATAGGTCGTCCCCCACCAGCTGCACCTTGTCGCCCAGCTTGTCGGTCAAGGCTTTCCAACCGGCCCAGTCGGACTCGTCCATGCCGTCTTCGATAGACACGATGGGGTAGTCGGCACACAGGCCCGCCAGGTAGTCGGCAAACCCTTCGGAGTCGTAACGCTTGCCTTCTCCGGCCAGGTCGTACTGACCTTCCTTGTAGAATTCGGAGGCAGCACAGTCCAGCGCCAGAGTGACATCGCTGCCCAGGGTATAACCGGCATCGGCCACCGCCTGCTTGATGACGGCCAGTGCCTCGGCGTTGGATGTCAGGTTGGGCGCAAAGCCACCCTCATCCCCTACCGAGGTAGACAGCCCCTTGGCAGAGAGCACTTTTTTCAGTGCGTGGAAAATCTCCGCGCCCATACGCAGACCTTCACGGAAGTTGGGGGCGCCCACCGGCTGCACCATGAACTCCTGAATATCCACGTTATTGTCGGCGTGCTCACCGCCGTTGAGGATGTTCATCATCGGTACCGGCATGCTGTACTGGCCTGGCTGACCGTAAAGCTCGGCGATATGGGCATACAGTGGCACGCCTTTGGCATTGGCCGCCGCCTTGGCTGCCGCGAGCGACACCGCCAGAATCGCATTGGCTCCCAGAGTCGCCTTGTTATCCGTGCCATCCAACTCCAGCATGGCATTGTCCAAACCGCGCTGGTCCCGCGCATCCATTCCCAACAACGCATCACGAATCTTGCCATTCACGGCCTCGACGGCTTTTAAAACGCCTTTACCGAGGTAGCGCGCCTTGTCGCCATCACGCAGTTCGAGTGCTTCGCGGGAACCCGTGGAGGCACCGCTGGGGGCACAGGCAACGCCTACGGCACCGCTTTCCAAACGTACGGTGGCTTGAACGGTCGGGTTACCGCGCGAATCGAGCACTTCCAGCGCACTGATTTCAACAATTTTGGTCATGACAGTGTCCTTTGGTTGTCGGTCTAATAGATGAGAGATCCAATGTATACCACGGATTAACGCCGCGATTAACGGATGGTTAAGGGATCGAAGCCTTTTACCAGAGCGTCTAACTGCGACAGCTGCGTTAAGAATGGCTCTAATTGATCCAGCGGCAGCGCACAGGGGCCGTCGCACTTGGCATTATCGGGGTCTGGATGAGCTTCTAAAAACAGCCCGGCCAAACCAACCGCCACGCCCGCACGAGCAAGCTCTGCCACTTGGGCACGGCGGCCATCGGCGCTATCCGCCCGGCCACCGGGGCGCTGCAGAGCATGGGTGACATCGAAGAACACCGGGTAACCGGTCTGCTTCATATCGCCAAAGCCCAGCATGTCCACCACCAGGTTGTTGTAGCCAAAGCTGGTGCCGCGCTCGCACAGCATCAGGCGGTCATTGCCCGCTTCCTGAAACTTGTTAAGGATATGGCGCATTTCGTGCGGGGCCAAAAACTGCGGCTTTTTGATATTGATCGCCGCACCGGTTTTCGCCATCGCCACCACGAGATCGGTCTGGCGCGCCAAAAAGGCCGGCAGCTGGATGATATCGGCGACTTCAGCAGCAGGCGCTGCCTGCCAGGGCTCGTGCACATCGGTAATGATGGGCACGTTATAGCGCGCCTTGATATCGGCCAGGATTTGCAGGCCTTTTTCCAGCCCAGGCCCCCGGTAGGAGTGGATCGAGCTGCGATTCGCTTTGTCGAAACTGGCCTTGAACACATAAGGCATACCCAGCTTTTGCGTCACATTCACGTAGGCCTGCGCCACTTCATCGGCCAGCTCCGCCGACTCCAGCACGTTCATGCCGCCAAGCAGCATGAGTGGCAAAGAATTGCCGGCGGTCAAGCCGGCAACGTTGATGTGATGCTCTGGGAATTGGGACTGAGAAGACATGCTTCCCCCTTTATTCCTGAGGTGCGGCGTGGGCACGGGTGCGTGCCGTTTTGTGTTCTAGTGCGGCATTGACGAAGCCCGAGAAGAGCGGATGACCGTCGCGAGGCGTCGAAGTAAATTCCGGGTGGAACTGACACGCCACGTACCAAGGGTGGTCCGCCAGCTCGACGACTTCGACCAGCGACTGATCGACGCTCTTGCCCGAAATCACCAGGCCCGCAGCTTCCAGCTCATCAATGAACTGGTTGTTGACTTCGAAGCGGTGGCGATGACGCTCAACGATTTCGTCGGCACCGTACGCTTCGCGGGCTTTGCTGCCAGCGGCCAGATGGCACACTTGGCCGCCCAAACGCATGGTGCCGCCCAGGTCGGAGGCCGCGTCGCGCAGCTCGATCTTGCCTTCGGCATTGATCCACTCGGTGATCAACCCCACCACCGGGTGCTTGGTATCGTGGGTAAACTCGGTGGAGTTGGCGTCTTTCCAGCCAGCCACGTTGCGGGCGAACTCGATCACCGCTACCTGCATGCCTAGACAGATACCCAGGTAAGGGATGTTGTTTTCACGGGCAAACTGGGCGGTCAGAATCTTGCCTTCCACACCGCGCTCGCCGAAACCGCCGGGCACCAGAATGGCGTCTTTGCCTGCCAGGCGCTCGGTGCCGTGACGCTCGATGTCTTCAGAGTCGATGTAGTCGACGTTGACCTTGATGCGGCCCTGAATACCTGCGTGGATCAGCGCTTCGTTCAGCGACTTATACGCATCCAGCAGCTCCATGTACTTGCCGACCATGGCGATGCTGACCGACTTCAGCGGGTTCAGCTTGGCATCGAGTACCTTGACCCACTCCGACAGATCCGCAGGCTCAGCTTCTAAGCGCAGCTTGTCGCAGACGATATCGTCCAGGCCGTGCTCGTGAAGCATTAGCGGAATGCGGTAGATAGTGTCGGCGTCTTGCAGCGGCACTACCGCACGCTCTTCCACATTGGTGAACAGCGCAATCTTGCGGCGCTCGCTCTCCTCAAGCTCCACTTCGCTGCGGCAAATCAAAATATCCGGCTGGATGCCGATGGAGCGCAGCTCTTTTACGCTGTGCTGCGTCGGTTTGGTTTTGGTTTCGCCAGCGGTCTTGATGTACGGCACCAGGGTGAGGTGCATGTAAATGGCGCGGCTTGCGCCCAGCTCGCTACGAATCTGACGAATGGACTCCAGGAACGGCAGTGATTCGATATCGCCAACCGTCCCGCCGATCTCCACCAGCGCCACGTCGAAGCCTTCGCCTCCAGCGTAGACGCGCTGCTTGATCTCATCAGTGATGTGCGGAATGACCTGCACAGTGCCACCCAGGTAGTCACCCCGGCGCTCTTTGCGTAGCACATGTTCGTACACGCGGCCGGTGGTGAAGTTGTTGCCCTGGGTCATTTTGGTGCGAATAAAGCGCTCATAGTGACCTAAGTCCAAGTCCGTCTCGGCGCCATCCTCGGTGACGAACACCTCGCCGTGCTGGAAGGGACTCATGGTGCCCGGGTCCACGTTGATGTACGGGTCGAGCTTGAGCATGGTGACCTTAAGGCCGCGGGCCTCGAGAATCGCCGCCAGCGAGGCCGACGCGATGCCCTTGCCAAGAGAGGACACAACGCCGCCGGTCACGAAGATATATCGTGTCATGGAAAACCTGTCGAAACGTGATCAAAAGGCGTAACAGAAAGCCACACCAGGATGGGACGACAGAATAGCAGAGTACGCCTTAAGGCTCAATTTGAAGTGAAACAGCGCCAGCCTCGGTCGCGAGCTAAAGCTGCCTCCCACTCTAGCTATTGGCTACACATAACTAGCTACTGGCTGTACATAAACAGTGGGAGGCCAATTGATCGGGCTAAAGGATGCCGATGCACAGTTGCCCCAGAGGTAGGTCTGCGCGAGGGCGCTGTGAACCCATCCTTGGGCGCTACTTTTGTCATCCATGACAAAAGACCCTCGCTACGACCTACCCCTGGTGCTGTTCGGCATGGCATACACACTTTACACGCCTAGGTAATCCAGAATGCCCTCGGCCGCCTGACGCCCTTCATATATAGCGGTGACCACGAGATCGGAGCCACGCACCATATCGCCACCGGCAAAAATTTTCTCATTGCTAGTTTGGAAGGCGTACTGACCATGCTCAGGCGCTTTGACTAGGTCCCATTCGTTGACATCGATATTGGCGCTATCGAACCACGGTGCCGGGCTTGCCTGGAAACCAAAGGCCACCACGACCGCATCGGCCGCAATGATCTCTTCAGACCCCGGCACCACTTCAGGACGACGACGGCCGTTCTCATCCGGCTCGCCCAGGCGCGTGCGGACTACCTTCACACCCTCGACCTTATCTTCGCCCACTACCGCTACCGGCTGGCGGTTGAACAAGAACTCGACGCCCTCTTCCCGTGCGTTAGCCACTTCACGGCGCGAGCCCGGCATGTTCTCTTCATCGCGGCGGTAGGCACAGGTCACGCTGGCGGCGCGCTGACGAATCGAGGTGCGGTTACAGTCCATCGCGGTATCACCACCGCCCAGCACCACCACGCGCTTGCCTTCCATGGAGATAAAGTCGTTCGGGTCTTTCTCGAAGCCCAAGCGGCGGTTGACGTTGGCAATTAGGAAATCCAGCGCTTTGTAGACACCGGGCAGGTCTTCACCGGGGAAGCCACCCTGCATGTACTTGTAAGTACCCATGCCCAGGAACACCGCGTCGTACTCCTGCAGCAGCGTCTCGAACTCGACATCAGTACCGATTTCGGTATTCAGACGGAACTCAACGCCCATTTCCTCGAATACCGCACGGCGGCGCTCCATGACGTTCTTTTCCAGCTTGAACTCAGGGATACCAAAGGTCAGCAGACCGCCAATTTCGGGGTACTTATCGAACACCACCGGCTTGACGCCGTTGCGCGCCAGAATATCGGCACAGCCCAAGCCCGCAGGACCTGCACCAACAATCGCGACTTTCTTATCGGTCCACACCACTTTGGACATATCAGGGCGCCAGCCCATGGCAAAGGCGGTATCGGTGATGTATTTCTCCACCGAGCCGATCGTCACCGCGCCAAAGCCATCGTTCAGGGTGCAATCGCCTTCACATAGGCGGTCTTGCGGGCACACGCGGCCACACACTTCCGGCAGCGAGTTGGTTTTGTGGGACAGCTCGGCGGCTTCAATAATGTTGCCTTCCACCACCAGCTGAAGCCAGTTAGGAATGTAGTTGTGTACCGGGCACTTCCACTCACAGTAGGGGTTGCCGCAGTGCAAGCAGCGGTGCGCCTGGCTCGCCGCATCGGTGGGCTTGAACGGCTCGTAAATTTCCGCGAACTCTTTGGCTCGGGTGTGCGCCGGTTTTTTCTGTGGGTCTTTACGACCCACGTCGACAAACTGAAAATCGTTATTTAAACGGTTGGCCATGATCTTTCTCCTCGAAGCGTAGGCGCTGACGGTTATTGCGGCTGACGCCGAGACTGATCCAGCAGACTACCCAGGCTGGCCGCTTTTGGCTTCACTAGCCAGAAGTGGCGCGCGTAGTCGCTAAAGTCTTCCAGAATCGCCTCACCGCGTGCGGAACCCGTCGCGGCCACGTAGGCCTCGATCATTTCCCGCAGGTGGCGACGGTAGGCTTCCATCGCTTCGGTGTTGACCCGGTGAATTTCGACCAGCTCGTGGTTGTACTTGTCCACGAAGGTCCGGTCTTCATCGAGCACGTAGGCAAAGCCACCCGTCATGCCCGCCCCAAAGTTAACGCCGGTTTCACCCAGCACGCAGACCAAACCACCGGTCATGTACTCACAGCAGTGGTCACCCGCGCCTTCGATCACCGCCGTGGCGCCGGAGTTACGTACCGCAAAGCGCTCGCCAGCGGTACCGGCAGCAAACAGCGTGCCACCCGTAGCCCCATAGAGGCAGGTGTTGCCGATAATGGCCGTTTTGTGGCTCTCGAACTGGCTGACCTTGGGCGGCACGATGACGATGCTGCCACCGTTCATGCCTTTACCGACGTAGTCGTTGGCATCGCCTTCCAGGTAGAGGTTCAGGCCACGAGCGTTCCATACGCCAAAGCTTTGGCCCGCCACGCCGGTAAAGCGCGCGGTGACCGGTGCGGCCTCAAGGCCATCTTCACCGTAACGCTTGGCAATGGCACCGGAGGTGAGCGCACCGACACTGCGGTCGCAGTTGGTGATGGTAAAATCGAACGTGCCGCCAGACTGAGACTCAATGGCCTCTTTCAGCGCCGCCAAGACTTCCTGGTTTTTGGCACCCGGGTCGTGGGGCACGTTACGGCTCACTTCACAGAACTGCGGCGCATCTGCAGGCACGAAGTCGTTCGCCAGCAGCGGCATTAAGTCCAGCTTACTCTGTGATGCCGTATTGCCTTCCAGCACTTCCAGCAGGTCCGTGCGGCCAATCAGGTCGGTGAGCTTACGCACGCCCAGCATGGCCATCAGCTCGCGTACTTCTTCGGCAATAAAGCGGAAGTAGTTTTTCACCATATCCACGGTGCCGCGGAAGTGCTCGCCACGCAGGAAGTCATCCTGGGTCGCTACACCGGTGGCGCAGTTGTTCAGGTGGCAAATACGCAGGTATTTACAGCCCAGCGCGACCATCGGCGCGGTGCCGAAACCGAAGCTTTCAGCACCCAGAATCGCCGCTTTGACGACGTCGAGGCCGGTCTTCAGACCACCATCGGTTTGCAGACGAATTTTGTCCCGCAGGCCGTTAATGCGCAGCGCTTGATGCACCTCGGGCAGGCCCAGCTCCCAAGGGGAACCGGCGTGCTTGATGGAGGTGAGCGGGCTTGCCGCCGTGCCGCCATCGTAGCCAGACACAGTGATCAAATCCGCATAGGCTTTGGCGACGCCGGTCGCAATAGTGCCGATCCCTGGCTCGGAGACTAGTTTCACCGAGACCTGCGCGTCTGGGTTGACCTGCTTGAGGTCAAAGATCAGCTGCGCCAAGTCTTCGATGGAGTAAATATCGTGGTGCGGCGGCGGCGAAATCAGCGTGACGCCGGGCACCGAGTAGCGCAAGCGGGCAATCAGCTGATTGACCTTACCGCCCGGTAGCTGGCCGCCCTCACCGGGCTTCGCACCCTGGGCCACTTTGATCTGCAGCACTTCGGCATTGACCAAGTAAGCTGGCGTAACACCGAAACGACCTGAGGCGATCTGTTTGATCTTCGAGCTGCGAATGGTGCCGTAACGGGCTGGGTCTTCGCCACCTTCACCGGAGTTGGAGCGACCACCCGCCTCGTTCATGGCCTGCGCCAGCGCTTCGTGCGCTTCGGGCGACAGCGCGCCCAGCGACATGCCTGCGCTGTCGAAGCGTGGAATCAACGCTTCGATGGGCTCGACCTCTTCCAGCGGAATCGGCGTGGCCGCAGGCTTGAGTTTCAGCAGGTCACGAATGGTGGCCACGGGGCGCTCGTTCACCAGCTGCGCAAATTTCTTCCACTTGGTGTAGCTGCCCTCTTGCACCGCCGCCTGCAGCGCCTTGACCACATCCGGGTTGTAGGCGTGGTACTCGTGGCCGTGCACGTACTTGAGCATACCGCCTTGAGAGATCCCTTTGCGGGGAATCCATGCATCCTTGGCCAGCAGTTCTTGCTGAAGCTGAAGCTCAGCAAAGCCGGTGCCCTGAATACGCGACGCCATGCCCACGAAACAGGTATCCATCACTTCATCGGCCAGGCCGACGGCCTCGAACAGCATGGAGCCACGGTAGGAGGCCAGCGTCGAAATGCCCATCTTAGAAAGGATCTTGAAGAGTCCCTTCTGCAGGCCTTTACGATAATTCTCGCGGGCGTCTGCCGGGTTGCCAGTCAATTCTCCGGTGCGGTGCATATCCGCCATGACCTGATACGCCAGCCACGGGTAGACCGCCGTGGCGCCCACCCCGAACAGTACCGCCATCTGATGGGCATCGCGGGCGTAGCCAGTCTCGACCACGATGTTGGCATTGGGGCGCAGCGCCAGGCGGCCCAGGTGGGAGTGCACCGCACCCACGGCCAGCGCTGCCTGAATAGGCAGTTGGCCTTTGGGCAGCTCCGCATCGCTTAGCACCAGAATCACTTTACCCGCTTTTACCTGCGCTTCGGCTTCTTGGCAAAGCGCGGTAATCGCCTGCTGCAGGCTGGTCTGCTCTGGATCGTACCCGAGCGGCAGCATATGGCTAGCAAAGGCCGGATCGTCCTGGCTCACCAGGGCGGTGAATCTACGCGGCGAGAGCACCGGCGTGGTCAAAATCAAGCGATGGGCGTGTTCCGGTGTGGCCTTGAAGACGTTCAGCTCCGCGCCACAGCAGGTTTCCAACGACATCACGATCGCTTCGCGCAGCGGGTCGATCGGCGGGTTAGTCACCTGGGCAAACTTCTGCCGGAAGTAGTCGGTCAGCAAACGCGGGCGGCTCGACAGCACCGCCATCGGCGTATCGTCGCCCATGGAACCCACCGCCTCCTGGCCGCTCTCCGCTAGCGGGCGCAGCACCTGGTCGCGCTCTTCGAACGTTACCTGGAACATCTTCTGCTGCACGTTCAGCGCGTCGGTATCCATGGTCTGGAATCGCGCCAGTTCGGTCAGCGCCGACTCCAGGTAGTTCGCTTCCTGTTTCAGCCAGCGCTTGTAGGGGTATGCGGACTTCAGGCGGTCATCGATGTCCTGAGTGTGCAGCACTTCGCCCGTTTGGGTATCGACGGCCAGCATCTGGCCGGGGCCGACGCGGCCTTTTGCAACAACATCTTCCGGCTTGTAGCCGTAGGTACCAATTTCAGAGGCCAGGGTGATGTAACCGTTCTTGGTAATCACCCAACGCGCCGGGCGCAGGCCGTTACGGTCCAGCATACAGACCGCTTGGCGACCGTCGGTCATGACCACGCCTGCGGGGCCGTCCCACGGCTCCATGTGCATGGAGTTGTACTCGTAGAACGCGCGTAGCTCGGCGCCCATGGTCTCGACGTTTTGCCAGGCGGGCGGCACCATCATGCGCACAGCGCGGTGTAGCTCCATACCGCCGGTCAGCAGCACTTCCAGCATGTTATCCATACTGGAGGAGTCGGAGCCGGTGGTGTTGACGATTTCGTCTAGTTTAGCGATATCCGGCAGACGCTCGTTGACGAAGTTCGCCTTGCGCGAGTTCGCCCAGCCGCGGTTGGCTTCGATGGTGTTGATTTCACCGTTATGTGCCAGTAGGCGGAATGGCTGCGCCAGGGGCCAGCGCGGTGCGGTGTTGGTCGAGAAGCGCTGGTGGAAAACACAAATGGCGGTTTCCAGGCGCGGGTCGTTCAGGTCCTTGTAAAAGGCTGGCAGGTCTTCCGGCATGACCAGGCCTTTATAGGAGACCACTTCGCTGGAGAGCGATGCCACGTAAAAGTCTTCGTCGCTGCGCAGCGCCTGCTCGGCGTAGCGGCGACCCATGAAAAGATCGACATCGAAATTGTCGCTGCTGCCGGGGGCAACGAACAGCTGCTCGATACGCGGCAGGCAGTCCAGCGCCATGGGGCCGCAGACACTCGAGTCCGTGGGCACTACGCGCCAGCCCAGCACGTCCAAACCGCGTGCGCTTAACTCAGCCACCAGCGTCTCTTTGGCTTTGGCGGCACGCGCATCGTCGTTGGGTAAAAACACCGACCCCACTGCGAAGCGCTCGCCCAGCTCTACATCGAGCGACTCTTTAGCAGCAGCACGCATGAACTGTGCGGGCATCTTTAGCAGCAGGCCACAACCGTCGCCGGTTTTACCATCTGCCGCGATGCCGCCACGGTGGGTCATGCAAGTCAGTGATTCGATAGCCGTTTTCAGCAAGTCGTGGCTGGCCTGCCCTTCCATGTGGGCAATAAGGCCAAAGCCGCAGTTATCGCGAAACTCGCCTGGCTGGTGAAGACCTCTATTCATGGGCGTGCCTCTAGTCAGCGTATTTTGTAAGCAGCGTTTTTATGGTATAATCACGGGCTTTTCTTTTTTTATGGCTCTTGTTACCCGCCCAAAATAGGGTGTTGTCCGCATTCGCTGCTGCGAGAAAAAGGTCGCTCAGCATAGCGATTTGCCACCGCGTAGCGCAATCGCTCGACACTCGCCAATCGTCAAAAACCCTCGCCAAATCCCGTAGTTGCACTACCGCTCAATAAAAAAATAGTTATACTTCAACGGCTTGCAGGCCAAAGAAACGGTATTTCAACGATCAATACAGAGCACTAGACTTTAGTCTAATTTTTACTAAAAACCCCATGCCGATAGCGCATAAGGCATACGGATATCACTAGTCAGCAGCCACTTCGACGCTTTCTAGACAAACAAAACCCGCCTGTTTCGAGGCGGGTTTTGAGCGGGTGCGCTTACGGGTGATTCCCCTAGCCGCGCGGATAATCATCGAGTAGCTGTCTCAGTGTCTCGATAGGCGTGGCATCGCTAACGCAGGCATCGCCCAAGTCGTTCAGTAGCACCAGACGCAGACGCGCGTCCACGTTCTTTTTATCCAGCCGCATTCGTGTCAAGAAGTCATCCGACGACATGCCCGTTGGCGCAACCAGCGGAAGGCCCGCGCTTTCGATCACCGCTTTCGTGCGCTTTAAGGCATCAGCGCTGATCCACCCCAACTGGTGGGAGAGCGTGGCGGCCATCGCCATGCCGGCTCCTACGGCTTCGCCGTGCAGCCAGTTGCCGTAACCTTGATGCGCCTCGATGGCGTGGCCAAACGTGTGGCCAAGGTTCAACAGCGCACGAACGCCCTGCTCGGTTTCGTCTTCCGTCACGATATCGGCTTTGATCTGGCAGCTCTTGGCAATGGCCTCTGCCACCACAGCTGGCTCAACGTGGCGTAGCGCCGTCATGTTCTGCTCAAGCCAAGCGAGGAAGGCGGCATCGCGAATAAAACCGTACTTCACCACTTCCGCAAGCCCTGCAGAAAGCTCTCGGGCAGGCAGCGTGGTCAGCGTGGCAATATCCACCACTACCGCTTTTGGCTGCCAAAACGCGCCAATCATGTTCTTACCCAGCGGATGATTAACACCGGTTTTGCCGCCCACCGAGGAGTCCACCTGGGAAAGCAGCGTGGTGGGCACTTGAATAAAGGCCACCCCGCGCTGATAGGAAGCAGCGGCATAGCCCACCATATCGCCAATCACACCGCCGCCAAGGGCAATGAGTGTGCAGCGGCGGTTAAAGCCGGCTTCCAGCAGCGCATCCCAAATGCGTCCTACCTGTTCGATGGTTTTGTACTGCTCGCCATCTGGCAGCACCACGGCACGCACGTCTAAATGCTCGGGTAAGCTAGAACGCAGCGTGTCTAAGTAGTGCGGCGCCACGGTTTCATTGGTAACGATCATGACTTGGCTACCGGCCAGATAGGGCACAAAACTGTCTGAGCGATTTAATAGCCCAACGCCAATATGGATGGGGTAGCTGCGCTCATCCAGTTCAACGGTTAGCGTACGGTCATGGGCTGGCTCTGTCATTGAGATACCTTTTTATGTGGGGCGCTGGCGGTTTCTAACGGATCAATCAGGCGATGCACGCGGCGTAAAATTTCATTTACCACGGCACGGGGGCTACGGCGATCCGTACGTACCGTAATGTCGGAAGTAGCACGGTAGAGCGGATCACGGGCGGCGAACATATCGTTGAGCACCTGTTCGCGATTCGCACACTGCAGCAACGGGCGGTTGCGATCTTTGGCGGTGCGTTTTAGCTGCTGCTCGACAGTGGTCATCAAGTACACCACTGTACCGCGATCGCGCAGCGCTCGGCGGTTCTCTTCTCGCAGCACCGCGCCACCGCCGGTGGCGACCACGACATCCGTGAGCTGGGTGAGCTCGTCAATCATCTGAATTTCACGCTGACGAAAGCCTTGCTCACCCTCCACGTCAAAAATCCAGGGTATATCGGCACCGCAGCGGTCTTGTATGGCGTGATCGCTATCGTAAAACGGGCGCGATAGTTCTCCCGCCAATAAGCGGCCTATCGTGCTTTTACCAGCCCCCATGGGGCCTATTAAGAAAAGATTGGGTAAATCCTGCATCAGCGAACCGCCAAACCATCATCAAGTAATCGTGGAGTGATAAAGACTAATAACTCTACCTTTTCATTGCTCTCTTCGGTATAGCGAAACAGCCTGCCCAGTATAGGAAGATCGCCCAGCAGCGGTGTTTTCGCTATTTGGCTCAGCTGTTCAGTGGTCAAAATACCGCCTAACACCACCGTCTGGCCATTATCGACCAGCACCTGGGTCTCGATTTGGTTGGTATCAATGGGCGGCTCGCCGCCGAACTCGCTCTCACGGAAGCTGTCGTTCTTGATTACCAAATCCATAATGATGCGGTTATCTGGGGTAATTTGCGGCGTGACCTCCAGCGACAGCTCCGCCTCCTTGAACTCGGTATCGGGGTTGCCCTGGGCATCGACACTCTGGAATGCCCGCTCCTCCCCTTGGCGGATCGTTGCGGTGCGCTGGTTGGCGGTAATCACCCGAGGCTGCGAAATGGTCTGGCTTTTGCCTTCGCTTTCCAGGGCGCGCAACTCAAGGTCGAGCAGAATATCCCCTGAGAGATAGCCAAAGCTGAAGCCCGTATCAGCCGCTGCCGTTGAGCCTAAGTCCACCGCCAGGCCACCTTGGGCACGGTTGAGGCCGCCAGGATTGATGTTGCGCGGCACGAACTGCCCGGCTTCGTTTTCCAGGAAGCCTCGGGTGCTGGAGACGCCCCAGTTCACCCCCAACTCTCGGGAAGCGCTATCACGGGCAATCACGATGCGCGCTTCGATCTGTACCTGACGCACCGCCACATCCAGCCGGACCAGCGTCCGCATAATATCGCGCACCTGTTCGGCCGTGTCTTGAATGAGCAGTGTGTTGGTACGCTGGTCAACGCTAACGCGGCCACGCTCAGTGAGCAGCCCAAAACCGTCACCACCACGCAACAGCTGTGCTAAATCTTCGGCCCGTGCGTACTTTATCTCGATGAACTCAGTCACCAACGGCGCCAAGATTTGCTGCTGGCTACGGGCCTCAATCTCTTGACGCTCAATCTCGGCCAGCTCACTGGCCGGCGCTACTACAATCACATTGCCCTGTTCACGGCTAGAGAGCCCTTGGCTTTGCAAAATCAGCGCCAGCGCCTGGTCCCAGGGCACATCGTTGAGGTTGAGCGTTACTCGCCCAGTAACACTATCACTGGCGACTAGGTTCAAGCCGGTAAACTCAGCCAGCGTCGCCAGCACGGCTCGCACCTCAATATCTTGGAAATTGAGGCTCAGACGGTCGCCGGTGAAGCTTTCTCCCTGCTGCGCGCGGTCCTGCTGAGAGGCTTGGCTCACCGGCTGTACTTCCACGGTGAGTGTTCGCCCGCTTTGCGATGAAATCATCGCGTAGGGGCCGTTCGTTTGTAGCTCAAGCAGGGTTTCCCGCTGGCCAGTGCGGGGGGTTATGCGAGTAATGGGGGTAGCAAAGTCGGTCACATCGTAAATTTGATTCAAGGAATCAGGAATATCTACGTCGCGAAGCTCAGCAATAACGCGGCCCTCACTCCCTTCCCGCACTTGCGTCACTACCCCTTCACGATCAAAAGAGACCAGCAAACGCCCTGCCCCATCAGCCCCCCGCTGGAAGTCGATATCCGTTACTTGCGGCCCTAGGGCAGTTTCCAGCTCGCTACTCATACCTGCGGGCGAGTTGTCATTCGCAGCGCTAATACTTTCAGGGCTTAGGGTGATGCGCAGCTGATCCCCTTCTATGCGAGAGGTGTAGTCCAGCGGCTCGCTCAGGTCGACCACTAGCCGTGTACGGCCATTGCCCTCCAACGCGGTAATACGCTCCACACCTGCGCTGGCTACGTTAATACGCCGCTGAGGCAAGCTGCTTTGGGTATCGGCTAGATCTAGCGCTAGACGCGGCGGAGTATTCAGCCGATAGCCGCGAAGCTCGGCAACGCCGCCGCTAAATTGCAATACCAGCTCCACCTCGCCGCCACTGGTTGAACGCACATCAAGGTCCGTTAGCACTGAACCCAGGGCAAAGGTGGGCATCAGGGCTAACAATGGCAGCGTAATTAGACGAAGCATGACGACCATAGCGTGTTATCCGATAACAAGTAAAAATACATAGGGCGCGCCGTGCGATATGTGCTTAGCCTACTCATTCAGGGTGAGCGATGCCTGACGCTCCTGCCAACCCTGCAACTGATTAAAAATACGTTCGGTTATGCGTACTTCTTGCGGGCCAATCGCGGTGATATGCCCGTAGTTAGTGCCTAAATAGTTGCCTTCACGCACACTATAAACGCTGCCATCAGGGGCGCTAATCAACGCCACCTGCTTCCCGCCCATGCGCAATGTGCCAACTAAACGCAGCGCCTCCAGCTGAAACTCCTCTAGCGGCTCGGGGGTGCGCTGCTGATCCGGGGCGAGTGCACTCTCCATCACTGCTACCGTGCCGTTGGCACGAATGCTTTCTGGTGCTAAGAAGGGGCTTCGCACCTCGCGGTAACGGTAATCTACCGGCTGATACTCAGGAATCGTCGGTATAATCACCGGTGGCTGCCCTGCCGGTGTACGACGAATCTCTTCCATCACGGTATCTAACTGGCTCAGGTTGGCATCGCCACAGCCCGCTAACAGAACCACCGCTCCAATGCTAAGTAGACGCTTCATGGGGCGGGCTCCTTCCCTTCCACTGCTTCTATATAGCTATAGGTGCGTGCCAGCAGCGACATGCGCAGCGAGTCACCACTCTGCCCGGCAGGGGCTAGGGTTAAATCGTGCTGGGTCACAATACGCGCAAGCTGGCTAATATCGGCCACGAATTGCGCCAGCTCGTGATAGCCGCCACGCACCTGAATATCCAAAGGGTGCTCCACATAATGGGCGTTACGCACGATGGGCCGAAGACGAATCGTTTCGATACTTAGGTTATTGTTCACCGCCGCATCGCTAATACTATCCAGCAGTGAAGGAATCTCGGCACTGGTGGGCAGCATGGCACGCATAGTGGCCATTTGCTCCTCTAAGACCATTAGTTGGTCGCGTACCTCGGGCAAAAATGCCGCCTCAGAGACTTTACTGCGGTACTCACTCAGCAGGCGCATCTCTTGACGCTGCGCCGCTTCTAGCTCGGCGCGCTTTTCGCCCACCAGCCACCAACTTAATGCGCCAACGGCAATGACAAAGGCCAGCACCCCACATAGCGCTTTTAATAGCGCAGGCCACTCTCCCGCCTCTTTTACATCCAGCCCCTGCCAATCTACATCTTGCAGCTGCCGCCACTCACTCCGCCAGCGTTCACGCCCCCAGATCATGGCGCTTCCTCCTCAGCGGCGGCTTCTTCTACGACAGACTGTACCACGTCAAACTGGAACACTCGGCTGGTACCATCATCGCCACTGGCTACCTCAGAGAGTTGTGGCACCCCAAACCCTGGCATACTGGCGATTTGGCGCAGTTGATCCGATACCTGCCGCTCGCTGCCCGCCATGGCAGAAAAGCTAACCTGTTCACCACTGCGGGAGAGGCGCTGATACACCACGCCATCCACCACGCTGGCAGCAATATTATTGAACAACTGTACAGTGCCTATCCGCTCGGCTTGCAGGGTTTGAAACAGCGTTAGTTGCTCACCTAACCGGGCTGCGGTTGCTTGATAGCGCTGCACATCGGCGATTTCGTTATTCAAGCGCTCAATGTGGTTCGTGATATACGCATTGCGCTGCTGCTGAGCCGATAACTGCTGCTGATAAACTTGCAAGACACCCAGCCCTAAACCAATACCCGCTAAGAACATCATCACGACTACCCCATAAAATCGGCGTGTACGCTTTTCACGGCGTGCTTCCCGCCAGGGAAGTAGGTTGATATTAATGCTCACAGTCCAACCCTCATCGCCAAACCACCAGCGGTGAGCATGGCCGGTGCATCATTGGTTAGGCCTTCAATATTAAGGCGTTTATTCACACGCATACGTTGGAACGGGTTGGCAATCGTCACCGACATACCGCTATCTTCTGAAATACGTTCGGCAAGGCCGGGAATAACGCTTGAACCTCCCGCTAATACAATGTGTTGCACCTCATGCTGGCGAGCAGCGGTGTAATAAAGCTGCAGCGAGCGACCTACTTGCTGTACCACGGTTTCCAAAAACGGATTCAGCACTTTCTCGTGATAGTCATCCGGTAGGCCGCCGTACTTTTTGGCAAAGCCGGCCTCTTCGTTACTCAAAGAGTAATGGTCGCGAATCGCGTCGGTGAGCTGGCGACCGCCAAACACCGTGTCCCGGCTGTATACGATGTGACCTCCACGCACCACGTGGAAGGCGTTCATGTTCTCACCAATATCCACTAGCCCTACGCAGGCGTTGGGGTCGTTCTCTACGCTGAGCTGACGGCGTAGCTCGGCCAGCGAGCGCTCCATAGCGAAGGTTTCCACATCCACCGCCGCAGGCTCAAGACCTGCGCGCTCTAAGGTTTCTGTGAGTTGTGAGACACCCTGCTGGCGGCACACCACCAAAATCACCTGCTGCTGCTCTTCATCAAAGGGCGCGGGGCCTAGGCAATGGAAATCGAACGCTACCTCGCTGAACGGAAACGGAATATGCCGGTCAGACTCAGCAATGATGCGCTCCTCTATTTCATCTTCGCTAAGCGAAATGGGAAACTGGAGCGTTTTGGTAATCGCGGCGCTGGCCGGAACGGCCACGGCGGCTTTGCGCGTCGAGGGTTTGGCATGCTCAACGGCGCGACTAAGCACATTGGCGACATCGTTCATGTCACGAATACGGCGCTCGACTACCGCGCCTTCGCGAAGCGGGCGCACAGCGTAGCTCTCAACTTGGTAGTTGTCGTTGCACTGTTTAAGTTCAAGTAGCTTGACGGTGGCCGAGGTAATATCGACACCAATCAACCCTTTACTGGGTTTTAGTAAGCGCATGCTGACTCCGGCTCCGCCTGCCTATCGTGCGAGTTTCGAGGTTACATGATTTTTAGTTAAGGCACACGCCAATGCCTCTACGCCATATCAACACTGGTGGCCGCTGCCTCCCCTTCCTATAATGGCAGCCACTTGCGCGCCATGGCGTTAATACTGCCCTGGCTACTCCTCTTTTCACGGGTACCCACTGTTCATGACGTTTTTACGAACTCTTGTGTTGTCACTATTTTCGCTGGTTGTTGCGCTCTCAGGCGCGGTCATACTGGCGGTGATTGGTGCCGCTATCTACTTCTCGCCGGGACTGCCCGACGTTCGCCAACTGCAAGATTTTGAACTGCACACACCGCTGCGTATTTTCACCAACGACGGCAAACTGATTGGCGAATTCGGCGAAGAGCGCCGCATGGCGATCGACTTCGACGAGATCCCCCAGGATATGATTAATGCGCTGATTGCGGCAGAAGATGCCAGCTATTTTGACCATGCCGGCGTCGACCCTCGCGGTCTAGCACGGGCGGCGGTGGAGCTAGTACAGAGCGGTGGCACCATTCAGTCGGGCGGCTCGACCATTACCATGCAGGTCGCGCGTAACTACATGCTGACCCTGGACCAGACCTTCACACGCAAAATCCGCGAGATTCTGCTAGCCCTGCAGATGGAGCAGATCCTCGATAAAGAGGAGATTTTCGAGCTTTACGTCAACAAAATCTTCCTGGGTAACCGCGCCTACGGCATTGCTGCCGCCGCCGAGACTTACTATGACAAGCCGCTTGCCGAGCTGAGCCTGGCCGAAACCGCCATGATTGCTGGGCTACCCAAAGCGCCTTCTGCCTTTAACCCACTGGCGAACTCTGAGCGCTCGCTGATCCGTCGTAACTGGATTCTGTTCCGTATGCGCGAGCTTGGTTATATCGATAACGATATCTACCAAAATGCCGTGCAAGAGCCGGTCACCGCTCGCCGCCATTACACCCAAGCCGAAGTGGACGCGGCCTATGTGGCAGAGATGGCTCGCCAGTATGCCATTGAGCGCTTTGGCGATGACGCCTACACCGGCGGCTACCGTATTTACACTACGATTGATAGCGAGCTGCAGCCGTTTGCCCGCCAAGCACTGGCCAACGGCCTGATCGAGTACGACCTACGCCATGGCTGGCGGGGTGCCGAGCAAGAGGACATTGCGCCCAGCTTGGTCGAAGCCCAAGAGCAGACCACTACCCAGGGTTTGGAAGAGGAGCTATCTGAGTCGCCTGAGATCCGCCAAACCGCTCGTCAGGCAGCGCAACGTAGCCAAACAGAAGTCGAAGGCGTAGATGGCGATGTGAGCAACTGGCTTCAAGTACTGGAGCGCACGCCCAACTACGGTCTGCTGCGTCCAGCCATCGTGGTCGAAAGCAGTGGCCGCGAAATGCAGGTACTCACCCGCGGCGGTGAGCTGCACACCATCGCCTGGAGCGGCTTGAGCTGGGCGCGCCCCTACCTCAGCCCGCGCAGCCGAGGGGCCGAACCCAGCAGCGCCAGCCAGATTGCTGAGCGTGGCGACCTGATTCGCGTAATGGAAACCGACGAAGGCACACTGCGCCTCTCCCAGCGCCCCGATGCAGAAGGCTCGCTGGTAGCCCAGGACCCACGCACTGGCGCCATCCTAGCGTTACAGGGCGGGTTTGATTTTAACGCCAGTAAATTCAACCGCGCTGTACAGGCACAGCGCCAGTCAGGATCGATCTTCAAACCGTTTATCTACCTCGCCGCGCTGCAAGATGGCGAGATGAATGCGGCCAGCGTGGTCAATGACGCCCCAGTGGTGCTAGACGACGGCAGCGATTCGCTGTGGCGTCCGGTGAACTCCAGCCGCGACTTCCAAGGGCCGATGCGCCTGCGCCCGGCGCTCGCGCGTTCGCGTAACTTGGTCACTATCCGCGTGCTGCAAACCATGGGGTTGGACCACACTATTCAGTACCTAGAAGGCTTCGGTTTTGCACCTGAGCGCCTGCCCCGTGGCCTGTCACTGGCACTAGGCAGCGCCAGCCTTACGCCGATGGAGATGACCAACGCCTACGCGGTGATCGCCAATGGTGGCTTCCAAGTCGCCCCTTGGTTTATTGAGCGCGTTACCCGTGACGATGACAACGAGATCATCGATGAAGCCACTCCCCAAGTCGCCTGCGTTAACTGTGCCGAAGGCCAGGAGACCGTCGAGATTGATGGCAAAAGCTACCCAGTGGCGCCCCGCGTTGCCGACGCCGCCGCGGTGTACATCCTGCGTGACATGCTGCGCGACGTCATCACATCGGGCACGGGCCGGGCAGCGCTGAGTCTTAATCGTGAGGATATCGTCGGTAAAACCGGGACGACCAACAGCCAGCGGGACGCTTGGTTTGCCGGTTTCAACAGCAATCTCGTGACAACGGTGTGGGTCGGTAAAGACAGCAACGACACCATTGCCGAGTACGGCGCGAATGCAGCACTGCCGATCTGGATCGACTTCATGGGTGATGCGCTGGAAGGTACGCCCTCTGCGCTGCCACAGCGTCCCGACACCATCGTCACCGCACGGGTGGACCAGGAGACAGGCCGTCGTTTACACGATGACCAACCGGGCGGCATGACCGAGCTGTTCCACAGAGACCATCTACCGGATTTCCAGCCTCGGCGCATTAGCCAAGAGCTCGAGGAAGCCAGCGGCTCGCAAGGGTCTGGCACGGCAGAGTCAATTTTCTAAATACGAACCGACGCTAAAACGTAAAGCCCGGGAACGAATGTTCCCGGGCTTTTTTGGTGCTGCTTTTCTTCTGGGCAAAATCAACCAGCCACCGGCGTTGTCTCCCGTTTGCTCGCCTGCCAGTTAGCGGCGATGGCTACGACCATGACCGTGACTCCGGCCACCTCCGTCCACAAGCTTGGATAGAACACACCGACGATGGCACCACCAATGGCCAAACGAGGCAGCCAAGACATACGCGTGAACAGGTAGCCTTCTAGCGAGGCCGCGAATGCACATAGCGCCAGTAGCGCGATGACTGCATTCCATACCACCACGAGTACCGGCCCGCCAATGATGATCTCCGGATTGAACACCATAAACAGCGGAATCAAATAGAGGCCTTTGGCAAACTTCCACGCTTGGAAGCCCGTCTCCATAGGTTTACTGCCCGCAATCGCCGCCCCAGCAAAGCCTGCCAAGGCGATGGGCGGCGTCACGTTAGAGTCCTGGGAGTACCAAAAAACCACCAAGTGAGCGATCAACAGCGGCACACCGAACTCGGCGGTCAGCGCCGGGCCCACCAGCACGATCAGAACGATGTAGCTGGCAGTGACCGGTAACCCCATCCCCAAAATTAGGCTCGCCAACAGCACCAACAGCAGTGCCAGCACCAGGTTGCCACCGGAGAACGCCAGCATCATGGAGGAGAACTTCAGACCCAGACCAGTCAAACCGACCACGCCAACGATGATACCGGCGACAGCGCAAGCCATGGAGACCGCCACGGCATTGCGCGCGCCCAACTCTAATCCCTGGACCAGCTTCACGAGCCCTGCCCACACGACCACTTTCGTGCGCTCGACCGTGACCGGCTGCCCCTGTTTGGGTGCCACGAAGAAGTACCATAACGCATAGCGCAAGACGGCCACCGCCACCATGGTGATGACTGCGTAATACCCCACGCGCATGGGCGACATGCTCATGGCCAGCAGCCATACCAACACCGCCAGCGGCAGCAGGAAGTGCCAGCCATCTTTCATGACTTGGCGCATTTGGGGCAGCTCGCTCTTGGCCATGCCCTGCATGCCTTGTTTCAAGGCAATGATGTGGACGAACAGATAGACCGTGGCAAAGTACATGATCGCCGGCAGAATGCTGATTTTGACGATCTCTAAGTAAGGCGTATTGGTATATTCGGCAATCAAGAAGGCGCCTGCGCCCATCAGCGGCGGCATGATTTGCCCGCCGGTGGAAGCGGCGGCTTCGATGCCCCCCGCCTGCTTCGGCTGGTAGCCCAGTTTCTTCATCAGCGGAATGGTAAACGCGCCGGTGGTGACCACATTGGCAATGGCGCTGCCCGAAATCGACCCCATACCCGCCGAGGCCAGAACGGCCGCTTTGGCCGGACCGCCGCGCTGGCGTCCAGTAGCGGCGTAAGCCATATCGATGAAAAACTTACCGGCACCCGTGCTTTCCAAAAAAGCACCGAAGAGCACAAAAATGAAGATATAGGTAGCGGCAACTCCCAGCGGCAGGCCGAAGATGCCTTCTTGGCCCAAGTAAAGCTGGCCCGCTACGCGGTCAAGGCTATAGCCACGGTGCTCCATGATGCCGGGCATCCACTCGCCCAGCCAGGGAAGCTCCCCACGGGGGCCGGCAAACGCATAAACGATAGCGAGCAAGCCAATCACCGTCATACCGAAGCCCACTGCACGGCGGCTGGCTTCCAGCACGGTCACCGTGGCAATGCAAGCGACGAGTATATCGGTCTCGTTCCAGAACCCGGCGCGGCTGAATATCGCATCCAGGTTTAAGACTAAATAGCCGCCAGTGATCAGCGCCCCGGCAAAAAAGATCAGATCAATCCCCCACCCCAACACACCGCGTTTACGGTTGGGCCCAAAGGCGGGGAACATTAAAAACGCCAGCAGCATAATCAGCGCCAAGTGAATACTGCGCTGGTAAAACAAGCCCAACGGCTGGATACCCGCCGAATAGAGTTGGAATAACGACAGTCCCACCGCCACGATGGTGATACACCATAAAACGAAGCGGGGTTGAATCGCATTGCCGCCCGGCATCACAGTCGGCGGTGGCGTGGATTCGTTCATAAAGTCCTCGGAAGCATAAGCTAACTTAGGGGATTAACACCCACTTAATTTTTATGAAAAGCGACATCGATCGGCGCACTTATGAGGTGTTTGACTAACGACACTCAACGCAATGACAAGGCTATCGTGACGCGTTGGCCAGCCGCTCGCTCACTCAGGCTCACGGTGGGATGCTCGCCATCCGGCCACATGACACGGTGATTGACGGCCGTCGAGCCGACCCGTAGCACGTAGCGATTATTCGCCACCGGCTCGTTAATCGTATTGATCCAGTACCCGCCCTCACCGTCGGATACCTGCTCACCACGCCCGTAAATATGCCCAAGCCCAGCGGCAAAATCCGGCTGGTGGCTACGCTCTAGCTGCATGATGCCACCCGCGTTACGGTAACAGTCCAACACCGTAAAGTGCTCGACAGAGTGCTGCCACTGGATGCACCAGCGGCTGCCCTGCGGCGCGGCTGCATCTACGAGCGTGTCGCCCTGATCGGTCACGACCGTTAAGCGCATAGACGCAGCCGCCGAAGCGGGGGTAACCCCCGCTTCGGCGTACAAACCACTCATCAACAAGAGCGCCATCAGTCGTCGTTGCCACTGCATGGCTGTGCTCCTTGATCAATTACGGACGCAGACGGTCCGGAATCTCAGCACCAACTTCTTCAAAGTAGCGAAGCGCGCCCGGATGCAGCGGCACCGGCGTAGAGTTCATGGTGAACTCAACAGTGGTGTCATTGGCGGCCGGGTGAACCGCGATCAGCTCATCGGTGTTTTCAAACAGCAGTTGGGTCAGTTGGTAGGCCAGCTCTTCATCCATATCGGCGTTGACGACCAGCACGTTAGGGATACCGATGGTCTGTACCGCCTCGTCCATGCCGTCGTACATACCCGCGGCCAGTTCATAAGGCGCAAACACCGCCTCCACTTCCTGAGCGTTGGCAATCTCTTCATCGGACAGGCCGATCAGGCGAATATCGCGCGTGGCAGCAAGGTTGAGAATCGAGCTAGTGGGCGGGCCAACGCTCCAGAAACCGGCGTCGATATCGCCATCACGGATGGCATCGGCGGTTTCGTTGAAGTTCAGCCGCTGGGGAGTGAAGTCGCTGTAGCTGACGCCGTTGGCTTCCAGCAGAGCACGCGCGTTCAGCTCGGTGCCGCTACCTGGCGCACCCACGGAAACGCGTTTGCCAGCCAGATCCGCAATGCTGTGAATGTCCGACTCGGCCAGCGTCACGAGCTGCACCGCGTTCGGGTAGACCGAGGCCAGTGCGCGGGTATTCTCGATCTGACGACCTTCAAAATCACCCGTACCGGTATAGGCCTGATAAGCGGTATCGGCCAGCACCAAGGCCAGATCGGCATCACCGCGCATGATCAGCCCCATGTTCTCGACGGAAGCGCCGGTCACTTCGGCGGTCGCCTGAGCACCATCGATATGGTTGTTGATCATTTCGGCAAAGCCACCACCGATCGGGTAGTAAACGCCGCCGGTACCGCCGGTCGCGATGGAGAGCTGCTGCGCGCTGGCGGGCAGAGCAGCCGCCATCATGGTCGCTGCAACGGTATATTTTAGTTTTTTCATTGGAATTGCCTCCGTCCTGCTTGGACTTATTGATTATGGTTGACGTAAAGGGAGGTAAGGAGCCAGTTTCTCGCCGCCGTCAGCGGCGCCGAGAACGGTATTTAAACGTTAGCACGGCAGTCGCGTTAGATACTAATCCAACAACGTTTTCACCTGCTCCACGATATGCGCACCAATGGGCAGCGCCGAGGTCGCCGCAGGCGATGGCGCATTGCCCACGTTGACCGTGCGCGGAGTATTCACGAACAGGAAGTCATCCACCAGCCGACCATCGTTGGAGACCGCCTGAGCGCGTACGCCCGCCGGGTAAGGGGTCAAATCCTCCAGGGTCAGGCTCGGGCAGTACTTGCGGACCAGCTCCAGATAGCCGCGCTTGTAGAGCGAGTTTTTCATTTCCACCAGCCCAGGCTTGAGATGCTTGCCCAGCACTTTCAGGATGCCTGGGTGGCTGAACATCTGCCCCATATCGCGTAGCGACATGTCCTGCTTGCGATACCCTTCGCGCTTGAGCGCCAGCACCGCATTGGGCCCAACGGTGACCGTCCCGTCGATCATGCGGGTCAGGTGAACACCCAAAAAAGGCATGGCAGGGTCGGGAATCGGGTAGATCAGGTGGTTGACGATGCGGTTGTGGCGCTCGGGAAGCAGGTAGTATTCGCCACGGAAGGGGCAAATCGTGAAGCCGGGGTCCTTGCCCAGCATGCGGATCACCCTGTCGGCCATCAACCCCGAGCAGGAGACCAGGTAGCGGCTGGTGAAGGTCTCATGCTCGGTGGTCACCACGACCTCATCGGCCCGCTCGTCAAGGCCCGTCACGCAGTGCTCGAAGCGAATCTCGCCGCCCAGCCGGGTGAACTCGGCGGCCATCGCCTGGGTGACTTCGGCATAGTTCACGATGCCGCTGGAAGGCACGAAAATGCCCGCCACACCGGTAATGTTGGGCTCTCGCTCCTTGAGCGCCGCAGCCTCCAGCCACTCCCGCTCCAGACCGTTGGCCGCCGTGCGCTCCCAGAGCGCTTGCATACGCTGCTTTTCCAGCGGGTTGGTGGCCACCAGCAGCTTGCCGCAGATGTCGTAACGCACGCCATGCTGGTCACAGAACTCGCGGGTCGCACGGTTACCCTCCAGGCAAAACTTCGCTTTCAGGCTTCCCGGCGTGTAATACACCCCGGCATGAATCACGCCGCTGTTATGGCCGGTTTGATGCTGAGCGGGGCCTGCTTCCTTTTCCAACACCAGCAAGCGTTTGTCCGGGTAGGCCTGTTGCAGCTGCATGGCGGTGGAAAAACCCAGTATGCCGCCGCCGACAATAATGAAATCCCACATAAATGTCGTTACCTGTGCCAAATTTTCAAAATTTATTGATAATAGCCGTTATTCTACGTTGACCGCCATACCCCTACATTGGTCTAAGACACACTGATCCAAGGAGCCCCTATGGAGCACGATGCACCGCGCCAGAACCTAGCGATTAGCGCTTACCACGCGCTCAAGCAGGACATCATTCGTGGCCGCTATGCCCCCGAAGAGAAGCTCTTGATGAGCCGTTTGAAAGAGTATTACGGCGTGAGCACCGGGCCGCTGCGTGAAGCGCTGTCACAGCTGGTCGCCGACCGGCTGGTCGTGGCCATCAGCCAACGGGGCTACCGGGTGGCCGCCATGTCGCTGGCCGAACTGAACGATATCTACGACGCACGCGCTCAGTTGGAAGGGCTGATTTTGCGCCTCGCCATCGAACGTGGCGACGACGACTGGGAAGCCAACGTGCTGGCGACCGCCCACCGGCTAGCCAAAGTCACCGACATCAGCTCCCCCGACGAGCTGCTGGATGGTTGGGATTTGCGCCACAAGGCGTTCCATACTGCCATTGCCAGCGGCTGCAACTCCCCCCACCTGCTGCAGATGCGCGACACCCTGTTTGATCAGGTAGAGCGCTACCGCCACCTGTGGCTGCAAGAGACCGTCATGTCGCCCCAGGCGCTGGACATCAAGCGCCAGGAGCACACTGCGCTGGTGGACGTCATTCTCGCCCGCAATGCCGAGCAGGCCGCTAACCTGATGCGCGACCACCTGATGACCCCGGTGCCTATCATCACACGGGTACTGCAATCCCGCGGCATCGATTGAATGCCAGGCGATTAAATTCTGCGTTTTAAAAAAATGTAGAAATTTTTAAATAACGGCGATACATTGAGCTCAACACGATCATCTTTCGGAGTTCACGCCATGACACGCTTCAACTGGGACGACCCGCTTCTGCTGGAAAGCCAGCTCACCGACGAAGAGCGCCAGATCCGCGATGCCGCCCACGACTACTGCCAGGAAAACCTGCAGCCACGTGTGCTGAGCGCCTTCCGCGAAGAGCGTTTCGACCGCGAGATCATGTCCGAGATGGGCGAGCTGGGTCTGCTAGGTGCCACGGTTTCCCCAGAATACGGCGGCGCGGGCGTCAACCACGTGGCTTATGGCCTGATCGCCCGTGAAGTGGAGCGTGTCGATTCCGGCTACCGCTCGGCCATGAGCGTGCAGTCATCGCTGGTAATGTACCCCATCGAAGCGTATGGCTCCGAAGAGCAGAAACAGAAATACCTGCCTAAGCTTGCCAGCGGCGAGATGGTCGGCTGCTTCGGCCTGACCGAACCCGACCATGGCTCCGACCCAGGCTCCATGATTACCCGTGCGGAAAAGGTCGATGGCGGCTACCGCCTGACCGGCGCGAAAATGTGGATCACCAACAGTCCGATTGCCGATATCGCGGTGGTCTGGGCCAAGTCCGCTGCCCACGATAACCAGATCAAAGGCTTCATCGTCGAGCGTGGTACCGAAGGCTTCTCCACCCCGAAAATCGAAGGCAAAGTATCGCTGCGTGCCTCTATCACCGGCGAGATCGTGCTGGACAACGCTTTCGTTCCCGAAGAGAACCTGCTGCCTAACGTGAGCGGCCTGAAAGGCCCCTTCGGCTGTTTGAATAAAGCCCGCTACGGCATCGCTTGGGGCGTGATGGGCACCGCTGAGTTCTGCTGGCACGCCGCCCGCCAATACACTCTGGACCGCAAGCAGTTTGGCCGCCCGCTCGCCGCCAACCAGCTCATCCAGAAGAAGCTGGCCGACATGCAGACCGAAATCACCCTGGGCTTACAAGCCGCCCTGCAGGTGGGCCGCCTGATGGACAGCGGTAACTGGGCACCGGAAATGATCTCGCTGATCAAGCGCAACAACTGCGGTAAAGCGCTGGATATCGCCCGTGTTTCCCGCGACATGCACGGCGGTAACGGCGTGTCTGACGAGTATGGCGTCATTCGCCACATGGTGAACCTGGAGTCCGTGAATACCTATGAAGGTACCCACGATGTGCACGCCCTGATTCTGGGCCGCGCACAAACCGGCATTCAGTCGTTCTTCTAACGTCGTCATCACTCAGCGAGGCACCCCATGAGCACAGTCGCAAAGCCCCTGGCAGGCATCAAGGTACTCGATATCTCTCGGGTACTGGCAGGCCCCTGGTGCGGGCAGATGCTGGCCGACATGGGTGCCGAGGTGATCAAAATCGAGCGCCCCCAAAGCGGCGATGATACCCGCCACTGGGGGCCGCCCTGGCTCTCCGGCAGCGCGGAATCGGCCTATTACCTGTGCGCCAATCGCGGTAAGCGTTCGGTGACGGTAGATATGGCCAAGCCCGAAGGCCAAGCGCTGATCAAGCAGTTGGCGGCCCAATCGGATGTGGTGCTGGAAAACTTCAAGGTCGGCGGGCTGAAAAAGTATGGCCTGGACTACGCGAGCCTGAAAGCGCTCAATCCCGGCTTGGTCTACTGCTCCATCACCGGCTTTGGCCAGGAAAGCCCTTACGCCCGCCGGGCGGGCTACGACTTCATGATCCAAGCCATGGGCGGCCTCATGAGCCTGACCGGTAAACCGGACAGTGAATCAGGGGGCGGCCCGGTCAAGGTGGGGGTCGCCATTACCGATATTTTTACCGGCTTGTATGCGGCCAACGCGGTGCTGGCGGCCCTCTACCAACGCCGCGACAGTGGCGAAGGCTGCCATATCGATCTGGCACTCATGGATGTGCAGGTGGGCGTGTTGGCCAATCAGGCGTTGAACTATCTGACCTCCGGTCAGGTGCCTCAGCGGTTAGGCAACGCCCATCCTAATATCGTGCCCTACCAAGCCTTTGCCACGGCCGATGGACATATGATCGTGGCGGTGGGCAACGACGAGCAGTTCAGACGCTTCTGCCAGGTAATCGACCAGCCGCAGCTCGCTCAAGACGAGCGCTTTGCCACCAACGGCAGCCGTGTTCAGCATCGCGACACCTTGATACCGCTTCTGGAATTGGCACTTGGCGTACAACCTACCGATACTTGGCTTTCGGCCTTCGAGGCCGTGGGCGTGCCCTGCGGGCCGATCAATACCCTGGATCGCGTGTTCGACGACCCCCATGTCAAAGCACGCGGATTGAAACAAACGTTGCCCCATACCCAAGCAGGTGAGGTCAACCTTGTAGCCAACCCGATCCGCATCAACGGCGAATCCATCAGTGCCACCACCGCGCCCCCTACGCTTGGCGAGCACACCGACAGCGTGCTGAATGCCATCGGCATCACCGATGAACAGCGCCTAGTGCTTCGCCAAGCGGGCATTATTTAATCAGACGCTATTGGCGGCAAACGAGCCTACCGCCCCGCTTCTCAAAACGCCCTACACTCAGCACCAGCTAACCGTGACGCTTTCAGCAGGCATCGCGTGTTACATTGAAACGTCGAGTACTCGAATGCTTGATCGCGCCGATAAAGCGATGTATCAGGCCAAACAAGCCGGGCGCAACCGGATTGTCATCGCATCGTCATCAGTGTGATCAACGCTATTGCGCACTATGCTAGAGCTACACCCTATCCTTTAAGGAGCTGAGTCATGAGCAATGCCGAGCTTAACGAACTAAAGCAGAAATACGTCGCGGCGGGCGCTGCAAGCCCCGCCACCGCCTTTGCGGACCGCGCCGAAAACGCTGAGATCTGGGACGCCGACGGCAACCGCTTCATCGACTTCGCGGGCGGTATCGGCGTCTTGAACGTGGGGCATCGTCACCCCAAAGTCGTGGCCGCTGTGAAAGCCCAGTTGGATAAGGTGATGCACACCTGCCAAACGGTTATGCCCTACGAGGGCTACGTTAAAGTCGCCGAGAAGTTGAGCCACATCGTCCCTGTACGTGGTCACGCCAAGGTGATGCTGGCCAACTCTGGTGCCGAAGCGCTGGAAAACGCGGTGAAGATCGCCCGCGCCGCTACCGGTCGCTCTAATGTCATCTGTTTCGATGGCGGCTACCATGGCCGTACCTTCTACACCATGGCCATGAACGGCAAGGTCGCGCCCTACCAGACCGATTTCGGCCCGATGCCCGGCACCGTATTCCGCGCGCCCTACCCGGTGCCCTACCACGGCGTCAGCGAAGACGAAGCGATTCGCGGCCTGAAGATGACGCTGAAAACCGACGCCAACCCCAAAGACACTGCCGCCATCATTCTTGAGCCAGTACTGGGTGAAGGCGGCTTCTACCCCGCCCCGACCAGCTTCCTGAAGAAGATTCGCGAAATTTGCGATGAGCACGGCATGCTGATGATCATCGACGAAGTGCAGTCAGGCTTTGGCCGCACCGGCAAGATGTTCGCCATCGAGCACAGCGGCGTCGAGCCGGACATGATGACCATGGCCAAGAGCATGGCCGACGGCATGCCGATCTCGGCCATCGTCGGTACCGACAAGGTGATGGACGCCTCTGGCCCCAACTCCCTGGGCGGCACTTACACCGGCAGCCCCACCGCCTGTGCCGCAGCGCTGGCCGTCATGGAAATCTTCGAAGAGGAGAACATCCTCGAGAAGAGCCAGGCGCTGGGCGAGAAGCTGGCGGCGCGCTTCAACGAGTGGCAAGGCAAGTTCGATTGCATCGACCACGTGCGTAACATGGGTGCCATGGCCGCCTTCGAACTGGTGAACAACAAGACCGACCGCACCCCGGACCCGGAGCTGGCAGCAGCGCTGTGCAAAAAAGCCCGTGAAGAGGGTCTGATCCTGCTCTCCTGCGGCATGTACGGCAACACCATCCGCTTCCTGATGCCCGTCACCATCGAAGACGACGTGCTGAACGAAGGCCTGGACATCATCGAGTCCTGCCTGGAATCGCTGATCTGAGTATGTAGCACTACCCACAACGCCGCCCATGAGGCGGCGTTGTCGTTTTGACACGGCTTATTTTTAGTTGAACAGGGGCGTTAGCTGATTCAACTGTCTCGCCTGATAAAGATCATGAAGATAGGTATCGAGCTTGAAGATCAGGATATTCAAGACCACCACACCCCATATCGCCGATAGGATCATCACCGGTTGATTGACCCACGCCAATGCCGATACGTCCACAGAGTAGTGAATGGTATACACACTCATCGCCGCCAGTAGCTGAACCAACCCACAGTTTGCGATCACCGCCAGGATGAACGCATTCCTGACGTTGATGGACGGCAAGCGCGTCTTGAACAACCGCAGATGACGCACGCGAACACCGCCCTCTCCTGCCTGATGCGACGAAGGACGAGTGAGTTTTCTCTGACAGCGCAGAAGCGGCAGCCCATAGGCCTCTCGCCCCTCCTGAGAGAACGCAATGCGAAGGGCGGCTATGTTAAATCCACGTCCAAAGATGCGCGTTGCTGCCTCTTCAAAGCGTGACGCACCGGCCTCATCCAACGACGTTTCCTGAGCAGCTGTGAGCGTATCCAGTTGCCTACTTTTATTACCCGAAAGCTTCGCACCGTTAGGCGTATTGATATTAAAGTGCATTTGGTAAATCTGGTACCAAGCGGCTGTTACGCCCACGAGTATCATCAAGAAAATCAGCACGGTTATCATTTATCTATCCTCATTCTTACTTATCCTCACACCTACTTATTCTCACACCCACTTATTCTCACACCTACTTAGCCTCCCTCTTACTGACGGGTCGATCCCAAAAACCGCGTTTCGATGTTAGAGGAGATCGAAGGCTCATCTAACGCAGCGATGTGCAGCACCACCGGGTGGCTCGGCTGGGTCAACGCTGACGCGTCAGCATTAAGCGCCACGCGTAACTGCCTCGTTTCATTAGCGGCCAAGACGAATGTGTCAGCTCCTTGTAAACGCAGGCCGGGCAAACCGGTGGCAGATAGCGCGTATTGGTGCTCCTTCGTATCTTGATTGCGCAGCGTCACAGTGTAGTAGTTAATAATGCGCCCCTCGGCCGTGCTTTCAAACAGCGTCTGACGATCTCGGGCGACCTCTACATCCATAGGCACCCGGGCGTTCAAGAAACCGATCAACAAAACCACCATAGAAAACAGTGCCGCCATATAAGCCAACAGCTGAGGTCGCCAAAACCGCGTAGGTTTGCCCTCTAGCGCGCGCTCG
This sequence comes from Vreelandella sp. L-15, assembly GCF_056857635.1. Lineage (NCBI taxonomy): Bacteria > Pseudomonadati > Pseudomonadota > Gammaproteobacteria > Oceanospirillales > Halomonadaceae > Vreelandella > Vreelandella sp. L-15. The sequence continues at coordinate 77,598 of NZ_JBSXNN010000050.1, forward strand.
GTGGTGTAGCGAATCAGGCCCAGCGGCTTATCGATACGCGCCATCACGCTATCGCAGGCATCGATACACGCCGCGCAGCCAATACACTCATACTGCAGGCCATCACGAATATCGATCCCCGTGGGGCACACCTGAACGCACAGTTCGCAATCAATACAGTCCCCAGCAGCCGCTTCCGCGACCTCTTTGCGATGACCACGGCGGGGCTCACCACGGGCGGAATCGTAAGAAACAATCAGCGTATGGCTATCAAACATGGCCGACTGAAAGCGTGCATAGGGGCACATGTGCAGACACACCTGATGGCGCAACCAGCCGGCGTTCAGGTAGGTAAACAGAGTAAAAAAACCGATCCAAAAAAGCGCCCAAGGGTGCGCCTCTAGGCTGAATAGATCCCTTACGAGCCCACCCACCGGCGTAACATATCCCACGAAGGTGACGCCCGTTACCAACGCAATCAGTAGCCAGTTGGAATAACGCCTTATGCGCTGAAAAAAGCCCTGTATCTCTCGCACATAGATATGCCCAGACGTGGATGGCGAGCGACCCGTAGTTTTCGCCTGAGGCGAATGGTGTTCAACGGCTGCATCGCTGGTTAGGTCTTGCAGTGGAATGCGTTGCGTCATACCGATATCCAGAAAAGAGGGAGTGGCGATCTATACGGTCGAGGGGCATCACCGAATGAACCGCTACTATGCTCTCCCAGCCAACCACTAAAACAGATGCAGTTTTAGAGAAAAAAGCCGTATCAGTTTTGATATGCTTTTGATTGAGAGTATCGATTCTGTTGATCCCACTAAGCACCCGCGCCAAGCACCAGCGAGTTTATGCCATGAAACGCTATGAACAGTTTGCCGATGAAATAGCCACGCTGATTCGCCAAGGCGTACTGGGACCAGGCGAGCGCATTCCGTCAGTGCGCCAAGCGAGCCGCCATCACGGCATTAGCCCGTCGACAGTGTTTCAGGCGTACTACTTACTGGAAAACCAGGGGCTTATCAGCGCTCGAGCGCGCTCGGGCTACTTTGTTCGTGAACACGCACGGCGCTTGGTCAACGAACCCCGCGTCACGCTACAACCCACCGACCCAGCGGAGGTGCAGGTCAGCGAGCTGGTGTTCTCGGTGCTGGACTCACTGCAGGATGACCAAACGGTGCCCTTTGGCTCGGCTTTCCCTAGCCCTGAGCTGTTTCCACTCTCTCGCTTAAGTATCAGCATGACACGTGGCTTGCGGGCGCTTTCGCCCCAACAGGTGGTGGCTGATATGACCACCGGACATACCGACCTGTGTCGGCAGATTGCTCTGCGCTACATGCTGGGCGGCATTCAACTGCCGATGGACGAACTGGTGATTACCAATGGCGCAATGGAGGCGCTCAATCTAGCCCTACAGTGCGTGACTCAGCCAGGGGACTTGGTCGCGATTGAGTCACCTGCTTTTTATGCAAGCCTGCAGGTGTTGGAGCGGCTCAAACTGCGCGCGGTGGAAATTCCGGTTCACCCTCGGGAAGGGGTTGACCTAGACGTGCTGGCAGAGCGATTAGCGACGCTGCCCATCAAAGCCTGCTGGTTTATGAGCCACCTGCAGAACCCCATCGGCGCCAGCCTAAGCAACGAGCGCAAACAGGTGCTTTACCAGTTATTAAAGCAGCACCAAGTGCCCATGCTAGAGGATGACGTGTATGCCGAGCTCTATTTTGGCAGCACGCCGCCCGCCCCCGTTAAGGCCTTTGATGATGAGGGCTTAGTGATTCACTGCAGCTCTTTCTCGAAGTGCTTGGCACCCGGCTATCGGGTGGGCTGGGTAGCGGGCGGCCGTTATGCCCAAGAGATCTCGCGGCTAAAACTAATGACCACCATTTCCCCCTCTATCCCCGCCCAGGCCGCCATTGCTGACTATTTACAACACGGTGGCTACGACCGCCATTTGCGCAAGCTTCGCCATGCCTTAGAAGCCCAACAAACCAGTATGCTGGCGGCGGCAGATCGCTACTTCCCAGCGCATACGCGCATCACCCGACCTGTGGGCGGTTATTTCCTTTGGGTGGAGTTTCCCGAACACGTGGATTCGCTGCAGCTGTTTCGTATAGCGCTCGACCATGGCGTTAGCCTCGCGCCAGGCCCCATTTTCTCCGCGACCCAACAGTTTCGCCACTGCATCCGCTTAAGCTATGGCCATCCCTGGACCCAACGCAGCGAACGGGGGATGGAAACGCTGGGCACGTTATTGAGCCTTTTTTAGCGCTATGAAGAACATCACGCACGCGATGGCGTTATTTACCGAGGCCGCCGGTCGCCTTCCAGGAAATTGGCGGTAAACACGGCTTTTCCGTGGGTCTCGAACGACCACTTCATCACCTCGCCGAGTGCCGCCATCACCTCATCGAACTCGCCAAATACCTGGGTGCTCATTCGGTTGGGGTGAACTTCCAGCCCGGTGGCCTCTAAACGTTTGACCACCTCTTTCACCACGGGCTTGAAATCATCGGCCAGCGGGTAGTAACTCAGCTGTACGGAAAGGTACATATCGACTCCTTGAGCGCCCTATGACGGCGCTGTTTGAAACTGCTGCCACGCGACCAAGATCGCCGAGCGGGTCTCCTCCGGGTGCTCCATGGGGAACATGTGGGTGCCCGGCACCGTACTGACCGGCAACCCCCGGCGGGCGATGCGCTTGACCCGCGATGGCGTCATCAAGTGCGACTCCAGCCCGGCCACTAGCTGAACGGGTACGCCTACCCGTTGGGGCAAGCCGGAGAGGTGATCCGGCAAGTGGCGGAAAATTTCCAGCTCGATGCGCGGGTCGAAGGCCAGCTCGGCGCTGCCATCGTCCAGCAGCCGTGTGCCTGCTTCAATGTAGTCGTTGAGTGCCTCGGGGGTAAAGCGACGAAACAGCCCTCGCCGCCGCAGCGAGGTCGCCATGGCCTCACGGCTGGGCCACACCGTGCGCCGCCCCTTGGTTTTACCCGCGGGGGTGATACGGTCCATGAACCCAAACCGTTTGGCCGCTTTCATGGCCCAGGCATCCGGCCCCAGCATCAGCGGCGGGTCGAGCATGATCACACCGCGAAAACGCTCCGGCTGCTTGTCGGCAGCCATGGCCATCAGCGTGCCGCCCAGTGAATGCCCCACCCCCAAGAGCGGTGCATCGGTGTCGGGCAGGTAGCTCAACAGCTCCTCTACCAGGTTGCCCCAGTTGTGGTTCACCGGGTAATCCGGGTGGTGGCCCAAGCGGTCCAGCGGGTGAACATCGAACGATTCCGCCAGCGGGTCTAACAGGCTGCGGTAACTCAAGCCGGGAAAGCCGTTGGCATGGGCAAACACTAAACGGGGGCGCTGGGTGGCATCGGCAGGCATGGCGGGCTCGTGGGTCATCTGGCGGTTCGGGGGCGATCACATAAGGGCTATCACGCAAGCCCTATCATACAACTGTTTTAACGCGAGCCCGAGTACCCGTCAATCCACCCAAGGGTTAACCTGCTAATTAAAACAGCGAGAGCTGCTGGGCAGCGGTCTCTTCCGCCAAGCGGTAGCCCACCCCCAGCAGGCGCACGGGGCGCTCGCCCCTTGCCCATCCCACGTTCAGCAAGGTTTCGAACTGTTCCAAGTTGGGTGCGGGGTCGGCGTGTTCGACGGTGGTTTGGGTGAAGTCGTTGAATTTGATCTTCACCATTACTCCGCGCACGGCGGGTGCCGGGTCTAGGCGGGCGTAGCGGCGCTCTAAATCGCCAATCAGCTCGGGGAGCTGACGACGGCAGGCTTCCAAGGTGGGTAAATCTTGAGAGTAGGTTTGCTCGGTGCTGATCGACTTGCGTTCGCGGTGAGTTTTAACCGGGCGCTCATCGCGCCCGTGGCTGAGTTCATGCAGGCGATGCCCAAAGCGACCAAAGCGCTCCACCAGCTCGGTCAGCGGCCGGGCGCGCAGATCCGCCCCCGTTTGAATCCCCAGTTCGGCCAGCTTTTCAGCGGTGCGCGGCCCCACCCCATGAATCTTTTTCACCGGCAGCTGCTGCACGAAGGCGTCGATATCGTCTGGCGTGATGACAAACAGCCCATCGGGCTTGCGCCAGTCGCTGGCGATCTTGGCGAGAAACTTGTTGGGTGCCACCCCCGCCGACACGGTAATGCCCACTTCCTGCTTCACCCGATGGCGAATGGCTTCGGCCATACGGGTGGCGCTGCCGTGGTGAAGCGTGACCTCCGAGACGTCCAGAAAGGCTTCGTCCAGCGAGAGCGGCTCGATCAGTTCGGTGACATCGCGATAGATGGCAAACACCTGGCGTGCCACGGCCTTGTACTTCGCCATGTCGCCACGAATCACCGTGAGGTGAGGACAGCGTTTGAGCGCCTGAGCCATGGGCATGGCGGAGTGGATGCCAAACGCGCGGGCAGGATAGTTACAGGTGGCCACCACCCCGCGCTGCGCCACACTGCCGCCAATGGCAATGGGAATCTCCGCCAGCGCGGGGTTGTCGCGCATCTCGACCGCCGCATAGAAGCAGTCACAGTCGCAGTGAATGATTTTGCGCACAGGCCGACCTTGCCTCCGCCCTTACCTGTAAAAAAGCACAGTTTATCACAGGGTGTGCCGCCGTCACGTACCACAAAAAGTGCGCAGCACCTGCTCACTAGCCGTGGCAGGGGCGGCCAGTTGGCGCGCGGTTTCCAATTCATCGAAGGGCTGAGTGACCGCCGCGAGCAGCGTGTGGAAAGGCTCGAAATCACCTTCTGTTGCCGCGTCGATCACTGCTTGAATGCGGTGGTTACGGGGGATCACCACTGGGTTGGCGCGGCGCATGGCCTCCAGGCGCTCACTCTTTCGGCTGGCTTGCTGGGCGTTTTCCCAGTCGGCCAGCCAAGCGGCAAAGCCATCTGGCTGAGTGGTCAGCGCCAGCAGCGCCTCTTTTTGGGAGTGGGCTGGCGTGTCCGTGCTCAAGGCTTGGGCACCCAGCGTTTTGGCATAGTGCGTCAGCGCGTCGAACGTCGCGGTCATGTCCATGCGGCCCTGATGCATCTGGGTTTCCAGTGCTTCCATCAGCGCCACGGCACGATCGCTTTCCGGGGCAAGGCCCTGCTTGTCGGCATGCAGGCGGCGCTGCTCGGCGCCAAAACGAGCGGTAAAGCCGCGAAGCACCTCGGTGGCCTGCTCTACAACGGCCTCGCCCTCTTCCCGCATCAGCGGCAGCAGGGTTTCGGCAAAGCGGGCCAGGTTCCACTGAGCGATGCCCGGCTGGTGGTTAAAAGCGTAGCGCCCACCCTGATCGATGGAGCTGAAGACCTTTTGCGGGTCGAACTGCTCCATGAAGGCGCAGGGGCCGTAATCGATGGTGTCGCCAGCAATGCTACAGTTGTCGGTGTTCATCACACCATGAATAAAGCCCAGGCTCATCCAGCGTGCCACCAGTGCCGCCTGGCGGGCGGTAACGGCTTCCAGCAGGGCAAGGTACGGATCGTCAGCATTGGCCGTTTCTGGGTAGTGGCGAGCAATCACATGGTCGGCCAGCGCTTTCAGCACCGCTTCATCGCGACGCACGGCAGCAAACTGGAAGGTGCCCACGCGGATATGGCTGCGAGCCACACGGGTCAGGATGGCCCCCGGCTCGGCCATCTGGCGTACCACGCGCTCCCCCGTGGTCACGGCCGCCAGCGCCCGAGTGGTGGGCACGCCCACGGCGGCCATGAACTCGCTCACCAGATATTCCCGCAGCACTGGGCCAAGCGGCGAGCGCCCATCCCCGCCCCGTGAAAACGGCGTGCGGCCACTGCCCTTGAGCTGCACGTCCTGCCGCTGGCCCTGCTGATCCACCACCTCCCCCAGCAGCAGCGCTCGGCCATCGCCCAACTGAGGCACGAAATTACCGAACTGATGCCCGGCATAGCCCAGCGCTCTAGGCTCGGCCCCTGGCGGTAGCCGGTTACCGCTGAACCATTGGGCCAGCGTGGCGTCGTCGGGCCGGGTTTGCATGCCTAGCTGCGCGGCCAGGTCATCGTTAAACGCGATCAGGCTGGGCTGCGCCACGGGCGTAGGCTGGCAAGCCACCCATAAAGGCTCTGGCAGCGTGGCAAACTGGTGTTCAAAGGTCAGCACGGGCAACTCCGCTTTTCAGTTTATCGTCTAGGAATACCCTAGCAGTTTACTCAAGTAATTGGCGATAGCCTGTCGCAGAGAGCCTCTTAACCAATTTGAAATTGCTCGCTTCGATAGTAACCCGCCGGTATCCAAAACACGTTAGCCCTTTTTCAGACGCCCAACCGCATATTCCAGCACCGGCGTTAGCGGCGCGCGCTACTGGTGGGTCAAGAACCCATCGGCACGGGTCACGCCCAGCGAGAGCGATGCCACGGGCAGGCCCATGGCGTGGGCATCCCGGCAGAAGCGGTAGCCGGAATAGACCATCAACGACGTGCCCACTGCCAGCACCGCGTCGGCTTGCTGCAGCGCCGCCTGGGCCGCCAACCGCCGCGCAGGGGGCACCACATCGCCGTAATAGACCACCTGCGGTTTGAGAATGCCCTTGCAGCGCGGGCAATCCAATACGTTAAAGGTGGAAAAGTCGGTTTCCAGATCCGCATCGCCATCCGGCGCGTGGCGGGCATCCAGCGCGGCAAAGGCTGGGTTCATACGCGCCATTTCACTGTGCATGGCGTGGCGCATCATTTGATAGCCACAGGCCATACAGGCCACCACATCGGCCCTGCCGTGCAGATCAATCACCTTTTTTGAGCCTGCCCGCTGGTGCAAACGGTCAACGTTTTGCGTGACGAGAAGCTCCACATGGCCCATGGCCTCGAGCTTCGCCAACGCCCGATGCGCCCCGCTCACCTGGGCTTCGCGCATGGCTTTGAAGCCCACCAGCGCTCGCGCCCAGTAGCGCTGGCGTACGGCGAAGGAGCTCATAAAATCACCATGCTGCACCGGCGGCGGGCGCTTCCACTGGCCATCGGCATCGCGGTAATCGGGAATCCCGCTGTCGGTACTCACCCCCGCCCCGGTAATCACCCAGAGTTTGGGGTGGCGTTTGATGAACGCGGCCAGCGCTTCCCCGGCCACCTGGCTGCTCTCGCGTTTTTCTGTACTTTCCACGGCCTGCGTCAATGGATCACCCTAGGCAATACTGCGACAAGTCAACGATACTGTATGACAATATAAGCACATGCAATGTGCCCTCGATAGCGGAGTAAGGAGCCTCTCATGCAGTGGGATCACGAGATTATTATTGTCGGTGGCGGCATGGTGGGCGCGGCCCTGGCGGCAAGGCTCGGCCAAGCGGGCATTTCCGTGGGGCTCGTCGAGCGCGGCAGCGCCCCCAAACCCGCCAGCGGCGACTACGACCTGCGTATTTCATCGCTCAACGCCCGGTCGCTGGCGTTTGTGAAAGCCAGCGGCGCGATACTGCCCGGCGAGCGCTGCTGCCCGTTCCGGCATATCGACGTGGCGAATCAGGATGGCACCGGCCACTCCGTGTTCTCCGCCGAAGAGAGCGGCATGAACGACTTCGGTATTTTTATCGAAAACCGCGCTTTGCAGTACGCCCTGTGGCAACGCTTGGAAGAACTGCCCAGCGTGACCTGCTATACCCAGTGCGCCCCGCTCAGCACCATGGCAGCCACCACCGCCCGCATGCTAGAGCTGGATAACGGCAAAACCCTAAGTGCCCGGCTGATTGTGGGGGCCGACGGCGCGCGCTCTACGCTACGCGAGCTAGCGGGCATTGGCGTGACCAGCCACGACTACCACCAGCGGGCGATGATCATTAACGTCGAGACCGAGCTGCCCCAGCAGGATGTTAGCTGGCAGTGTTTTACCCCCAAAGGGCCGATTGCCATGCTGCCGCTGCCCGGCCAGCGCGCCTCGCTGGTGTGGTACGACAGCAACGAAGCCACCAAAGCCCGCGAACAGCTCTCCGACAACGCGCTCCAGCACGCCATTGAAACCACCTTCCCCCAACGCCTGGGCAAGCTCACCCGTATTGTGGCGCGGGCCAGCTTCCCCATCAAGCGCCAGCACGCCAAGCGCTACATCGGCAAACGCCTCGCGCTGATCGGCGACGCCGCCCACGTGGTGCACCCGCTGGCCGGGCAAGGGTTGAACATCGGCCTGCACGACGCCGACACCCTGGCCGAGCTGATCATCAAAGGCCGCGACCCCGGCGACCACATCAGCCTGCACCGCTTCGAGTGCCAGCGCCGCCTCGCCAACCAAGCGATGATTGCCGCCACCGACAGCTTCCACCACCTGTTCACTGGCGCAAAACCGCTGCGCCAACTGGGCGATCTCAGCCTGCATTTGGCCGAGCGAGTGCCTTTTGCCAAGCGTATGATGATGCAGCAAGCCAATGGGTTGAATCCGTTTAAAATCGGCTAACGCTGACTATGCTGAGGGAGAGGCTGCAATAAGCAGCCCTAAAACAATCACAATAATCCCTCAAAAAAGGAAAGCGCATGCGACGCAAGCAACCATTCGCGCTAGTGACGGTCGCCTCGTTCACCAGCCTTGGCCTGCTGTTGGCCACGCCCTTATGGGCTTGGGATGGCGTGGTCGAGAAGCAGACGTTCGAGATGGAGAGCTTCACCACTCAGGGCGGCGAGACGATTCCCAACGTAACGATAGGCTGGGAAGCCTACGGCGAGCTTAACGAAGCCCGCGACAACGCGATTCTGATTACCCACTTTTTCTCCGGCACCAGCCATGCGGCAGGCCGCTATGGGGCTGATGGCGAGCCACCCACCGACGGGCTCAAAGAGGCGCTGAAGCTGGTGACGCTCAATGCCAACCACTGGCAGTGGGCCAACGAAGCGTTCAACCGCGACTGGGCCGACGACGCGCGCGACCCTTCCCAGGACATCACCGCCCGCTATGCCATCGAACAAACCCTGGATGACATCGCCGCCGCCCGTGCAGCGCTTTCCGATGCCAACCACCTGCTCTACCTGGTGCGCGCCAACCAGACCTTCATGGCTGGCTACGGCGACTCGCTGGAAGCGGGGCTGGCCGCCATCGAAGCCCCCACATTGATGCTGTATAGCGAGAACGACTTGGTCTTCGCCCCCGAGGGCGTACGCCGCACCGCCGAGCTGATCGAAGCCGACGGCACTGAGGTGACGCTAGAAACGCTGGAAGGCAACCGAGGCCACCTGGATGGCGTGGTGGCCATCGAGCAAGCCAGCGATACGCTGCGGGCGTTTTTGGAGTAAGCGGTGGAGCGCTGGCCTCCAAGAGGCCAGCGCTAGTGAGGTCCCCCTACTGAGTTATGGCCATGAGGTTTACGAGCCGCTTCAGCTTGCAGACGCTCCACTAACCAAACCTTGATAATCGACTGACGGGTAACACCCATTCTCGCAGCCTCACGGTCTAGTGACTCCACTACCCATGCAGGAAAATCTACGTTAATCCGCTTTTGCTCCTGATTCACCCGTCGAGCAGTGGAAAAGTCTAGATCATCGAGAACATCATCTTGATTTTCATCGAATTTTTTATCGAAATCTTTAGCTTTCATAGATGTCTACCTCCTTCTTGCGGGAGCGTCTAACAGAAATCAGCCGAATACGCTCTTCTCGGTAGGTGACGACTGCCGACCAATGTTTTTCACTGATCATACCGATTAGTAAAAACCTTGGTTCGCCCTCGGATTTTGCGCGAATTTCTAGCAGATATGGATCCTTCCACAGCGCTTGTGCCGCTTCAAAATCAATACCGTGCTTTGTCAGGTTGGCCTGACTTTTGTTGACGTCAAACTCGAACTCGTTCATGAGTATAAATTATTCCTTTTTTACTCACTCAACAAGATTCTAAAGCCGAAAGCAATGCCGTTACTGCAGCAGGCTTTATACAAAACCATGCCCCAGCGCCCACTGCACCGCCTGCTCAGCATGAATCTCGGTCGTATCGAAGAGCGGCATGGGAGTGTTGGCCTGTTGAACCAGCAGGCCAATTTCGGTGCAGCCTAGAATCACTCCCTGCGCGCCGCGCTCGGCAAGCGCCTCGATGATCGCCAGGTAGTCGGCTTTGGCCTCTGCTTTCACCACGCCCAGGCACAGCTCCTGGTAGATCACGTGTGCACGCGCTCGCGCTGTGGTTCGGTAGGCACCACTACTTCGATACCGTGGCGCTGCAAACGCTCGATTTGACATCCTCCCCTCCCTCAGCTTGCGCTGCCGCCTTGCAGCGGAAAGGAAGGGGATTCCCAGGTCGTTACCTTCTGGTTCCTGCTTCGATGTTCGTTGCCTTCAATGCCTTGGCACTGCCGGTCTTACACAAACTCCACAGGCGTACATTCCCGAGTGCCCCTCGGTATGATCTTTCAACCATCTGCACCGGCTAATAGCGCGGTGCCTGCTTGCAGAATGTTGCGGGCTGCATTCACGTCGGGGTCCATCCCCTGAGCACCGCAATCTGGTCGGTCCCAGGTGCGAACATCCAGCGGTAGTGATTCCCGGACAAAGCCGCAGCTATGGCAGAGTTTTGAGCTTGGGTACCAGGGATCAATCTGGACAAACTGCCTTCCCGCCCAGGCCGCCTTGTAGTCAAGCTGGCGGACCAACTCCCCCCAGCCAACATCACTGATGGCGTTAGAGAGATGGCGGTTTTTGACCATGTTCTTCACCTGCAAACTCTCCGCTGCAATCACTTGGTTCTCGTTAACGATCTGGCGGGTGAGTTTATGCAGGTGGTCACGGCGC